>JAMWBP010000001.1 GCA_023819365.1 Candidatus Omnitrophota bacterium | reverse complement strand
GTGGACTTAAGTTTAAGTGAGATGTCAGATGTTGGCTTCCACTCAGTGGTAAGAGATAGTATACCTTTTGTTGAGCAGAAAGGAGAAGAGATTGGAATGAGGGCGGCAGAGATTTTACTTGAAGAGATAGAAGAAACAACAGAGCCACAGCAGGTGTTTATAAAACCAGAACTGAAAAACTTTGGATAACCCCCTACCTTCTCCCTCTATTCCCTCTCCCCTTGGGGGAGAAGGTGAGGATGAGGGGAAAGGATGGGAGAAAGGAGGAAGATGTACGAGAAAGGCAAGGCAATAATATTTAAAAGACCAGAAGAGGCAGAAGTGAAGGAGATAAAATTTGCAGAAGTTGATGACGAAACAATAGTGGTGAAGACAAAGTATAGCGGAATATCAACAGGGACAGAGATGGCGGTATATAGTGGAGAGACAGGTGGGGAAGGCGTCTGGTATCCCTGTATCCCTGGATATGAAGAGGTAGGAGAGGTTGTATATGTTGGAGAAAAAGCATTTACAACAAATAAAGGAGAAAAATTAAAGATTGGGGACAGGGTAATGGCAAATGAAGTTAGATATTATCCTGACTATATGGCTGCCTGGGGAGGTCAATGTAGTTATGCAATAAAAAACCCTAAAACAAGTCCAGCGCTGATGGATAGACCTGCAAAGATTCCTGATAATGTAAGTTATCAGGAGGCAGTGGTAGCATATCTTGCATCTGTAGCAAAGAAGGGGATTGATAAGGTAAAGATACTTCCCGGTGAGACGGTAATTGTAATTGGGATGGGAGTAATTGGACTCTCTGCTGTTCAACTGGCAAAGTTATACGGTGCTGGTAAGGTTATTGCCACAGATATACTTGAACCACGGCTGAAACTTGCTAAAAAATATACTGACTACATTGTAAATACCAGTAGTCCCAACTCCACAAAACAACTCCTTGAGATGAATAATGGGGAAAAGGCGGATGTTGTGATAGAGTGCAGTGGTGACCCTTCTGCAGTAAACAAACTATTTGACTATATAAAGCCCGGTGGAAGGGTCCATCTACAGGGTCAATACAGGCAGCCGGTAATTATCACAAGATATGCAAGGTGGAACTGTAGTGATTTAACTGTCTCTGCCACAATAGCACTTAACCCAGGAGGTAAAGAAGAGATACTAAAACTTATATCAGAAGGGAAGTTTGATGCAAAGTCACTTTATACAGAAGAGGTATTTGTAGATGATGCACCGAAGGCATATAAAAAATTAAAAGAAAACAAGGAAATACTCAAAATTTTACTTAAATGGGAGGACTAATGAGATATACAAGTTCACCCTGGGGGTTCAGGTTTTATAATTTTGAAAGGTACTGTGATTTTATGAAGAAGATAGGGATAAAGGATATATGTAGTATGTTTATGTTTAACGGAGGAGAGGACCTTCCCTTGTTATTTAAGAGAGACAGAGATGAGATAAAAAGAGCAAAAGAGACAGCAGAAAGTAAAGGGATAAAGTTCATAGAGGTATCTATAACAGATAAATGGAAACAGGAGATACCTCTTGCAGAGGTGTTAGGTGTGAAATATTTAAGGGTATGCACTGTATGGGAGGATAAGGAAGAGGTATTTAATAATGTGGTAGAAACACTGAAAGAGACAGGGAAGATGGCAGGTGATTATGGGATGGAGGTGGTGGTAGAAAACCACGGTGGACTGATGAGAAAGGCAGAAAGGTGTAAACAACTCATAGAGGAAGTAGGGATGGAAAATGTAAAGATAAACTATGACCCTGCAAACTTTTTATATTACGGGGAGGACCCTGTATCTGCTATTGACCATATCCTGCCATATATCGGGTTCACACATTTTAAGAGTGTAAAGTATGAAGATGGAAAGCCGAAATACTGCAGGTTATCTGAAGGTGTGATTGACTATAAAAAGATATTTGAGAAACTTTTCAACTCTGCTCCTTCTCCCCTTGCAGGAGAGATTAAGAATTTCCCTTCACCTCCTTCTCCCCTAAGGGGAGAAGGTAAGGATGAGGGGAAAAAAGAAGATATTAAAATTTATACCGGATATATTGGCCTTGAATATGAAGAGCCAAAAGATGTAGAACAAGGGACAATTGATGACTTTAACTACCTGAAAAAAATACTGGAAAGGAGGTGAGGAAAAAGGCCCTCACCCAACCCTCTCCCCAAAGGGGAGAGGGATAGACCCCTCACCCACCCCTCTCCCCAAAGGGGAGAGGAGAAAGGAGAGGGGGCCAAAGGATGAGGGAAAAGAGAGAAGGCAGTAAAAGGAAAATAGAAGTGAGAAAAAAAGAAAGGAGGAAAATAAAATGAAAAGGAGAGAAAGAAGAAAAGGGTTCACGCTGATAGAGTTGTTGGTCGTGGTGGCAATCATTGCAATTTTAGCAGCAATGTTGCTACCAGCACTTTCCCAGGCAAGGGAAAAAGCAAGGCAGGCAACCTGTATGAATAATTTAAAACAGATAGGACTTGCTTTAAAAATGTATATTGATGACTGGAATGGTTATTTTCCCCGTCCTAACCAATGGTACACTAATAATAGTCTACTTGACGAATTACGAAGAAATAATATATATATCCAACCTACTTGTCTTTTATTGCCCCACAAAAAAACGAAAGGTCTACTCTGAGAACTATACGGGAATAGCCGATAGTTACCAGGCGAAGTATAAGGAATCAAGGATAGTAAAACCTTCCCAGTTTGTTATTGCGGCTGAAGTAGGTAGATTCGGTGACGGTGGACTCTACTATCGCTTTGATTGGGGCCCTTACAGAGACAGAATCCGATTTGATACAGACCCATCTGTGAACACGATGGGAGGACTGGCAACATACCATAACAATGGCTCAAACTTTCTCTTTCATGATGGTCATGTGGAATATTTTAAGGCAGGTAGTGAGATAGGTTATAACGGGGACAGTAGTTCTGGTCCTTGGCGGAAATACTGGACCGCAAGGGGTGTATAAACAATTTGAAGGAGAGATTTACAGAACAGATAAAATAAATAGGAGGTGTGTTATTTCGCTTATACACAACAGAGTAATAAATTTGTGCCCAAAAGGAGCGAAAGAAAGTTTAAAAACATCGGTCTTTAGAGTAGAGTTTTTGATTTTTAACATAGGAGGTAATTTATGAGATTGAATATATTGTTTTGTATAATTCTGGGTAGTAGATTGTTGTTCTCTGGAGAGGGAGAAGTTAAAACACCTATAGGGATTTTTGTTACAACAAATACCTGCAACTATGTCCTGGTTGGTGGGAAAAGGAAGAACCTTTTTGAATATCCAGTAGAAGGAATAAATAATTATGCTGCCTGGAAGGATATTGAAAAAGAAAAAGGGAAATATACTTGGATTGGAATGCCCAGAATGCTTGATGAGGCAAAAGAGACAGATAAAAAGTTGGGCTATAATATACTTGCTGGAATTCATACCCCTTCCTGGGTATTTGAGGAAGTTGAGCCATATTACTATTCCTATCCTGACGGGAAAAAGGTCAGAACATACCTGCCATGGAAAGAAAAAGATGGAAAAAGGGTCTTAAATACTGAAATGCTTGAGATATGGGCGAATACCATTAAGGAGTTTTCAAAATTTATCCATTCACTTCAAGAGAAAGAAAGGATTTCTTTTATTTTTATAACTGGCTGGCCCTTTGGAAATGGGCTTGAACTTTCGGTCGGATTTTCAAATTATGAGGAGTTTAAAAACCTAAAATGGGATATAGAGGCAGAGGATTTATATATAAATTACTGTAAAAAAGTAGTGGATATTTATATAAAAGAATTCCCTGATATCCCTTTATGTATTGCCTTTACTGACTATTATGGTGTTAATCCGGATGGGAGCCACAGAAGAAGTTACAGGGAATCAGAAGAGATTGTGAACTATGCTATTAAAAGAGGGAAAGAGAATAATGTTAGGATAATACCGATGGGACTGTTTATGGCTCATAAAGGGATTGTTTTTGACCCAAACCATCAACTTAATATCTTAATGAAAAGGTTTAAAGAAAAGACAGGAGTGATTGGTTTTGAGGGACCTATGGGGTCATACACAGGTGGTTATGCCCCGTTGAGAGACCAGATTGATTATGCAATAAAAATGGAAGCAAATTTTGTTCTATTGTGGCACCTTGATGTGATATATCCTGAATATCTTGAGGTTATAAAAAATTATAATGAGAAGTTAAAAGGGGGAAAATGAAAAATATTAAGATATGTGCACATAGGGGATTTAGTTGGGAATATCCTGAAAATACTGTTTTGTCTTTCAAAAAAGCGGTTGAGTTGAAAGTAGATGAGATAGAGATGGATGTTAAGTTTTCAAAGGATAAAGTTCCTGTTATTTTACATGATGAGAAGATTGACAGAACCACAGATGGGACTGGATACATATGGGATTTAACATTAAAGGAGATAAAAAAACTTGACGCAGGGAAAAAGAAGGCAGAAAAATTTAAAGGAGAGACAATACCAACACTAAAAGATGCAATTGAATCTATACCCAATCACATTGATATAAACCTGCACATATGGACAGATGAAGATTTAATTAGAAGGGTTATAAAAATCCTGATTGAATTGGGAAAAATTAAAAGCACATATCTCGCTATTGATTCTTCTTTGATACCACTGGCAAGAAAGTTGTATCCTGAAGTAAGGATATGTAATATGAAATATCAAAACATCCCTGAAAGATATATTGAAGAGACAAAGAGATGGAATTGTGAGAGATTACAATTTTTTGCTCCTTCCTATCAGATAACAGAAGAGATGGTTAAAAAAGCACATTCTTATGGTATAATTGTGAATGTTTTTTACGCAAATGATATAGAGACAGCAGAAAAATATATTAAGATAGGGGTTGATGTAGTTTTGACAGATATGCCAGATATACTTATAAAAATTAAAGATGGAAAAGGACTTTGACATTATAGTTATTGGTGCAGGAGTAGTGGGACTTTCAATTGCTTGCCAGTTGTCAAAGAAATATTCGGTTGGTTTAGTTGAAAAGAATAAAAGATATGGACTTGAAACAAGTTCAAGAAATAGTGAAGTAATACATTCCGGGATTCATTATCCAACCGGTTCATTAAAAGCAAAACTTTGTGTCCAGGGAAATCAACTACTTTATGAGTTCTTAAAAGAAAACAATATCCTCCATAAAAAAACAGGGAAATTAACAGTTGCAGTTGAACAAAGTGAGGTAAAAGAGATAGAAAAACTATATAAGCAGGGGATTGAAAATGGGGTTTCTGATATTAAAATAATTGAGAAGAATGAAATAAAAAATTTTGCGCCTGAAATTGAAGGACTTTATGCTTTATATACTGGCTCAACAGGAATTTTAAATGTCCATTATTTGATGGATTGTCTGTATGAAAAACTTATAAATAATGGTGGGATTGCTGGTTTTGATGAAAAGGTGATAAATCTTGAAAAGAAAAATGGTGTCTATCTTGTAGAAACAGAGAAAGGCAGGTATTATTCAGAGATAGTTATAAACTCTGCAGGGCTTTATGGAGATGAGATTTCAAGGAAACTGGGTTTTAATTATGATGTATTCTGGGCAAAAGGGGACTATTTTACAATTTCAAAAAAATGCAATATTCCTTTACTCATTTATCCAGTCCCTGCGAAAGAAGGGCTTGGAATACATTTAACACCAAGATTTGATGGGATTTTAAGGGCAGGACCTGATGTTGAATATGTCCAGAAAGTTTATCCACCATATCCTGATGAAAAAGGAAATTCTATATTTAAACCAGATGAAAAGAAAAGGGGCTTTTTTTACCAGCAGATTAAAAAATTTATACCCGATATAGAGATAGATGATTTAGTCCCTGAAAGTTATGGGATAAGACCAAAATTACAAAAACAAGGAGAAGATTTTAAGGACTTTATTATAAAAGAGGAATTACCTAACTTTATAAATTTAATTGGAATTGATTCTCCCGGATTAACATCCTGTCTTGCAATTGCAAGATATGTTGAAGATTTACTGTAAATAAGTCCTTCGTCCCTCACCCTGCCCTCTCCCCGCTGTGGAGAGGGATAGACCCCTCACCATACCCTCTCCCCAGAGGGGAGAGGGATAGACCCCTCACCCATACCCTCTCCCCAGAGGGGAGAGGGGAAGAGAGAGGGGGAACAATGGGGAGGAGAAGGTGAGGGGGATAAACGTTATGGGTTATAAAGGGATGATAACAATCCCTATGACCATCTACCCTATCTGTGTGAACGGGTTGACAAAAAATAGGTATCTGGTATACTTAAGAGTAGAGATTATAGAGAAATGTTTATGGTTTTTAAGTTTAATTGCCGGGGTAGCTCAGTGGTAGAGCGCAGCCCTGAAAAGGCTGGCGTGGGCAGTTCGATTCTGCCCCCCGGCACTGAATAAATGCAAACAAGTGCAGGACAGGCAGGACTATTGATAAGCACCTGCCTACGCCACAAAAGGTCCCCTCACCCGTACCCTCTCCCCGCTGGGGAGAGGAAAAAGGTGAGGGGAACATAGGATTTAGGACTTTGAGTTTAATTATTGGAGGTGTTTATAAGGTGCAACAATACTACAATCAAATCCTTTCCGAACTGAAAAATCTTAACCCCGGAACAAGATATACCATAAACCGCATCTTCAACAGAGAAAAATATCAGTTTATACAGGAGATGGTCTCTCTTTTGATAGAAATCAATAAAAGAGAAGAACATATCCGCTCTATGTCTCGCGAAGAGATGCAACAGATGACATCCTCTTTTAAGGAAAGGATTAAAAAAGGAGAGCCAATAGATACTCTCCTTGTGGATACCTTTGCACTTGTAAGGGAATCTGCAAGAAGAACTCTTGATATGAGGCACTTTGATGTTCAGATATTAGGTGGTATTGTGCTTCACAGAGGAAAAATTGCAGAGATGGTGACAGGTGAAGGAAAAACACTCGTTGCAACTCTCCCTCTTTTTCTTAATGCCCTTGAAGGTAAGGGCTGCCACCTTGTAACAGTAAATGATTATCTTGCCAAAAGGGATACTCAGTGGATGGGTGCTATATACCACTATTTAGGACTTTCTGTTGGATGTATCATCTCATATAAGGAAACAAAGGAGGCACATACACTTCCTGCCTTTGTCTTTGACCCAACATATCTACCTGCTGACTCAAGGTTTTTATATCTAAGACCTGTCCCAAGAAAGGAAGCATATAACTGTGATATTACCTACGGGGTGGCAAGTGAATTCGGCTTTGACTACCTGAGGGACAATATGGCTATAAGTAAGGAGGCACAGGTCCAGAGAGAACTTCACTATGCAATCATTGATGAGGTTGATTCAGTCCTCATAGATGAGGCAAGGACCCCCCTTATCATATCAGGCCCTACAGAAGAAGCAACACGCCTCTACTATGAGATAGACAAACTGGTGAGGAAACTGAATAAAGATATTGACTTTATACTTGATGAAGAAGGTGAGACAGTATCACTTACTGAGGAAGGTGTCCATAAGTGTGAAAGATTACTTGGAATTCAGAATCTCTATGATGGGACACATACAGAGAAAGTCCATCTCATACATCAGGCACTCCGGGCACACCACTTCTTCAAAAGAGATAAGGAGTATGTGGTTAAAGATGGACAGGTGATTATAGTAGATGAGTTTACAGGACGGCTTATGCCCGGGAGAAGGTGGAGTGATGGGCTGCACCAGGCAATAGAGGCAAAGGAAGGGGTAAGGATTGAAAGTGAAAACCAGACACTTGCTACAATATCATTCCAGAACTATTTCAAACTCTACAAAAAGATTGCAGGGATGACAGGAACAGCCCTTACAGAGGCGGTTGAGTTCAAAGAGATATATAATACCGATGTTATTGTCTTACCGCCCAACAAAAAACTCAACAGGAAGGAATATGACGATGAGATTTATAAAACAGAGAAGGAGAAGGTTGAAAAGATTGTTGCAGAGATAGAACAAATGTATAAAACAGGTCGTCCAGTACTTGTTGGCACTATATCTATTGAGAAGGCAGAACGGCTAAGTAAAATCCTCACACACAAAGGAATCCCACACAAGGTATTGCATGGTAAAAACCATGAAGCAGAAGCAGCGATAATAGCACAGGCAGGGAGACCAGGTGCAGTAACTATAGCAACGCAGATGGCGGGAAGAGGAGTGGATATAATCCTTGGGGGGAACCCTGAAGTCATTGCAAGGGAAGAGACCATAAAAACCATATGGTCAAAAAAGCGGGCGCAAGGAAAGGACTTGGGGAAACAGAAAGAGTTTGCAGAGGTATTAGCAGAAATAGAAAAGGCATATAAGACACGCCTTGGAGAGATTGACAGCAGATACAAGGGGAAGTTAAAAGAGATGAAGGCATCTTTAAATGAAAAGGAACAGATATTTTTTAGTCAGGATAAAAAGGCAAGGGAGATATTTGAAGAGGAGATATTTACTAAAGAAGGAGGAGAGATATACATCCGGTATAAGGACCGACTGATAAAACTTAAAGGACTATATGAGAAGGCAAATGAAGAACTTATATCCGCCCAGAAGACAATATCAGGAGAAAGGCAGGAAACAGCGTTAAAAGAGATCAAAGAGGCAAGGGGCAGGGCATATAGGGAGTATATATCCTTTAAGAAATCTCTGAAAAGCAGGATAAATGTTGTCCTTGAGGAAGATATAGAGGAGATGAGAAACCGGCTTACTGAAATGTTGAATAACCCAGAAGCAGAGACAGAAGGAGGAGCGAAAAGTATATATACCTTTCTTGCAACATACAGAGATGGGATAAAAAGGTTTTTTGAGATACTTACAGATTGTTTCCCTGGCTATATCTCCCCAGAACTGCCTGCTTTCAAAAAAGCAGGGAGATACCTTAACTACATCAGTGAAGTCCTCTCTATACCACAGGAAAAGATTGTAAAAGAGTTAAAAGAGAAAGAGGGGCATTTTTATCCTGCCTATATAGAAGGGACGAAAGAGATGGAACATATCATACTTACAGGACTATCCGGAAAGGATTATACAGAAGCAGAAAAGGAGTACAGGAATGCAATAGAGGAGTATGAAAAGGAATATGCAAGATATGATGAGGAACTGAAAAAAGTAAGAGAGGAGTATGAACAAAAGAGAAGCAGTTATGAAGAAGAGTGGCAGAAGGCAAGGGAAGAACTTGAGAAGACGCCTGAGGAGTTTAAAGAGGTATATGAAAAATTACTGGAGGTGTATAAAAAACCATGGATTGAAGACCATAACAAGGTTGTTTCCCTCGGTGGGCTACATGTAATTGGAAGTGAGAGGTATGAGGCGAGAAGAATAGATAATCAGTTAAAGGGAAGGGCAGGTAGACAGGGAGACCCTGGCTCATCAAAATTTTATCTTTCACTTGATGATGACCTTTTAAGGATATTTGGCTCGGAAAGAATGCGCTCTGTTATGGCACACCTGCCAGATGGAGAGCCGATAGCACATCCCCTTATAACAAGGATGATTACAAATGCGCAGAAAAAAGTGGAAGCCCGTAATTTTGAAATAAGGAAGCAACTCCTTGAATTTGATAATGTCTTGAATGAACAGAGAAAGGTTATATATACACTCAGGCAGGATATACTTGAAGGGAGAAACCTTGATACATATATAGAAGAGTTTATTAAAGAAACTGTAGAGGCAGCGATAAATGAGTATATGAGTATAAGACATAAGCCCATTGACTGGGATATAGAAAACTTTAAAATGTTTATAAGAAATACCTTTAATGTAATTGTTGACCTACCAGCCCCGGAAGATATACAATCTCCTTCGTTATGGAGGGATAGGTTTTCGGACCAACTGATAGACAAAATAAAGGTATATTATCAGAAGAAAAAACAAGAGACAGGTCCATATATTGGAGAGATTCAGAAGATTATTATGCTTCAGGTGATAGACAATAGATGGAAGGCACACCTGCGGGTTATAGATGAATTGAGGGAAGGGATTGGATTAAGGGCATACGCACAGAGGGACCCTCTCCTTGCCTATAAACATGAGGGGTATCAGGCATTTCAGGATATGCTCTCTATGATAAAAAGGGAGATACTTTCCCATCTGTTCAGGGTAAAGATTACAGAGGCACATAGAATAGAGAGAAGAGAAAAATCCCCTGGGAATGTATCCTTATCCTATAGCCATAAGACATTACAGCAGTTTGATACCGCGCAGAAGAGAGCAGAAGAAACAGCAAGTGAACGCATTGCGGTACAGACAGGGATATCAGAGCATTATGCAAAACCCACCCCTTATATAGGAGGGAAAAAAGTGGGAAGGAATGACCCCTGTCCCTGCGGGAGTGGTAAAAAGTATAAGAAGTGCTGTGGGAAAAATGTGTAAAAGTTGTGGATAAAATGAAAACTGATATTGACTTGCTGTGGAAACAGGTAATGGTAAGTGTAGAAGAGCGGCTGAATGATGCGCGGGCATATGAGATATGGATAAAGCCAGTAAAAATTAAAGAGATCGATGGGAAAACAGTCCATTTAGAGATACCGGGAATGACCTTTGAAAAAGGTTTTATGCCATATATTGATATAATAAAGCAAGAGTTTTATAGAATAACTGGATGGATACCAGAGATTAAGATATATTACACAGAGACAAACAAAGATAAGACACCACATTCACCAATAGAATATGAACTACCTTTAAATCCGGATTACACATTTGATAATTTCGTAGTGGGACCAAAAAACCAGTTAGCACATGCAGCAGCACAGGCAGTAGCCCAGTCACCTGGTATTGCCTATAACCCTCTCTTTCTTTATGGTGGTTTTGGACTCGGAAAGACGCATCTTATGCAAGCAATAGTCCACTTTGTAAAAGAGAGAGATGAACAGAAGATTCTCTATCTACCAGCAGATGTCTATCTTAATGAATTCATACAGAGTATTAAAAATAAGACCACCCATCTTTTCAGGCAGAGATTTAGAAAACTTGACTTCCTGCTTATAGATGATATCCACTTTATTGCAGGTAAAGAAGGAACACAAGAAGAGTTCTTTCATACATTTAATTTCTTGTATGACCAGAGAAAGCAGATTATACTTTCAAGTGACAGACCACCAAAGGAGATATCATTTCTTGAAAAACGGCTTGTATCAAGATTTGAATGGGGATTGATTGTGGAGATCTTGCCACCGGACTTTGAAACAAGGGTAGCAATACTGAAAAAGAAGTGTGAAATGAAAAAATTTAGTTTAAGTGATGATATAATATACTATATTGCAGATAATGTAAAAGATAATGTAAGGATTCTGGAAGGGGTGTTAAACAGAATCTTTGCGCTTTCAACACTCCTTAATAAGGATATAGACCAAAAAGTAGTTGATGAAATAATAGATGGAGAGTATTACAAAAAGAGAACTATTATAACACTTGATAATATTATGAGTGCTGTATGTGAATACTTTAAGATAAAAGAAGATGATATAATAAAAGAGACAAGGATAAAAAGTATATTGATACCAAGACAGATAGCAATGTTTTTAGGGAGGGAATTAACAGGGAATTCATTACACTCAATTGCGATTAAGTTTGGAGGGAAAGACCATACAACGGTCTTATACGCGTATAAAAAGATAAAGGATTTATATCAAAAAGACCAGTATATTAAAGGTATTATTGATGAAATTAAAAATAAACTTGAAAGATAGTTTTATACATTTTTTACAATATATAAATTATTATAAAATATAAACTTAAATAATTTTTATACAAAATTTACTTTACTATTAAAACTATAGGAGGATAAAAAATGGAAATAATAGTAAAAAGTTCTATATTAAAGAAAGAGTGTGAAAAAATTGAAGATGTTTTACCGGCAAAACCTTCTATTGCAATTACAGGTGGAATCCTTTTTGATGTAAAAGAGATGGGGTGTTTTTTAACTGCTACAGACCTTGAAAATACAATAAGGATAAATATTGAATGTGAAAAAATTAAAAAAGGGAGTGTTGTAATTAATGGTAGAAAGTTTATATCACTTATAAAACAACTACCGGATAGTGAGATAAAGATATCCAAAAAGAATAACTCTGTAGATGTAATATGTGGAGATGCAAAATATACATTCCCTTCTATGGATGAGGAAGAATTTCCAAAAATACAAAAATTTTCCGAGGAAATTACTATAAAATTAGAGAGTAATATACTTAGAGAAGGTATTAATAAAGTGAGGTTCTGTATAGACCCTGATGAACCACGTCCCTATTTTAGAGGGGGTTTACTTGATATAAAAGAAAATACTTTTAATATAGTCGGCACAGATACAAAGAGGTTGACACTCTTTACAATAAAAACAGACCAGAAATATAGTCATCCCTATAGATGCCTTCTTCCTTATAAGTTAATGGGGATTATTACTTCACTAACTGATGATGATAAACAACCTATTGAAATCAATATAGGAAAAAATCAGATAAACTTCAACTTTAAAACCACCTATCTTCTTTCACAACTTCTTTCAGGAAGTGAAGAATTTCCTGATTATACAAAGGTTATCCCTGGAGAAAAACAACTCAAAATATTTTATATCAATAAAGAGAGTTTTTTAACTATACTTAAAAGGATATCTCTTTTTACGACTGAAAGATACAACAGGGTAAGGTTAAGTATAGGAAAAAATACCCTTATACTTTCTGTTGCCAACCCTGATGTTGGAGAGGCGAGTGAGAAGATAGATATTGAATATACTGAAGGGAAAGAACAGAATCTTGTATTTCCTCCTAATTATCTTATAGATTTCTTAAGTAAACTAGAAGATGATAGACTTGTCTTTGGGTTTAGTAATGAAAGAAGCCCTGTCCTATTAAAAGGAGAAAAGACAGAGGGATATCTATATGTGGCAATGCCACTTAAATTAGAATGAGATGGAAAAAATAGGAGATATTGTTAAAAGGGTTATAAGTAAAAAGGGGCAGATAGAAGAGACAACAAGGAGTATAGATGATATTGAAGCGGTCTGGTATAAAGTAGTGGATCCAATTATAGGGCAACACAGTTATGTGGTATATATTAAAGGGGGTAGTATTACTATAAATGTAGATAGTAGATGCTACATCACAGAGATAAAAAGAAAGGAAAAAGAGATCCTATCTGAACTCCATAGATATGGATGGAAAGGCATAAAAGGGATAGATTGCAGGATAGGGTAAAAAATAAAAAGGGGGTTATATGTTTAGAGGTTCTATAGTGGCTATTGTAACACCAATCAAGGATGGAAATATTGACTATAAGGCATTTGAAAAACTGATAGAGTTCCAGATAAAAAACAAAACGTCAGGAATTGTTGTATGTGGGTGCACAGGAGAACCGGCAACTCTTACAATGGATGAGCATAAAGACCTTGTCAAGTATACGGTTGATGTTGTTAATAAAAGATGCCCTGTGATTGCAGGAACAGGGTCTAACAATACAAGAGAGGCGATTGAACTTACAGAAGCAGCAGAAAAGGCAGGCGCTGATGGTGTGCTTGTTATTACCCCTTATTATAACAAGCCGATGCCACAGGGCCTTTACCAGCACTATAAAAAAATTGCAGAAAGTGTATCTATACCTGTTATTATATATAATGTCCCTTCAAGGACAGGGATATCAATTCTTCCTGAGACAGTATGTGAACTTTCACAAATAAAAAATATAGTTGGGATAAAAGAGGCAAGTGGAAGTTTAGACCAGGTAAGTAAAATTATCTCTTTATGCAGAAAGGACTTTATTGTATTATCAGGAGATGATTCCCTTACCCTTCCGATAATGGCAGTGGGTGGTAAAGGTGTAATCTCTGTTGCTGCCAATATAGTCCCCTTGCAGGTAGCAGAGATGGTAGAATCAGCACTTAATGGGGATTGGACAAAAGCACAACATCTACATATAGAGATCTTCCCAATATTTAAGGTGCTTTTTATAGAGACAAACCCTATCCCTGTGAAGGCAGCACTGGGCTTGATGGGCCTTATAACACCTGAGTGGCGTCTACCACTAACTCCCCCTTCTAATGCAAGTTTAGAGAAAATTAGAGAGGTCTTGATTAAAAGCAAGGTAATAAAATGATATTCAGAAAGAAAAGATATATAAGGATTGAGCCAAAAGAAAAGGTAGAGATAAAGAAAGACCTATGGTTTAAGTGTGAGAAGTGTGGTAAGTTGCTGTATAAGAAAAAGTGGGAAGAGAATTTAAAGATATGTCTATACTGTGATAACTATGGCAGGATGACCGCATATGAACGTATAAACCTGCTTGCTGATACCGGGTCATTTAAGGAACTCTGGGCTGATATGACTTCTGGAGACCCTTTAAATTTTACAGGGGTGAAGCCATATAAGGGAAAACTTAAAGAAGAGATGCAGAAGACAGGACTCAAAGAGGCAATAATTACAGGAGAATGTAAGATAGGAGCGGTTTCTTCTATAATAGCAGTTATTGATGCAAACTTCATTATGGGTAGTATGGGCTCTGTTGTTGGGGAAAAATTTACCCGTGCATCTGAATATGCTTTAGAGAAAAAATATCCTTTTATCTGTGTCTCAGGAGGAGGTGGTGGTGCGAGGATGTATGAAGGTGTAATCTCCTTAATGCAGATGGCAAAGACATCAGCAGTAGTGGGGAAGATTAAAAAGGCAGGGCTTTTATATATATCGGTTCTTACAGACCCTACGATGGGTGGAATAGCAGCAAGTTTTGCATTTTTAGGAGATATTATCATTGCTGAACCCGGAGCCCTTATCGGTTTTGCAGGACCTCGTGTGATAGAACAGACAATAAGGCAGAAACTACCTCATGGCTTTCAAAGGACAGAATTTCTTTTTGAACACGGGATGATAGATATTATTTCCAGGAGAGCAGAACTAAAAGAAAATATCAGTAAAATCCTGCATATCCTTTATACATAATTTGGTAAAAAGGGGTTTCAGGGGTGCCGCCCCTGACTTTCTTAGTTATGAATATTATTCCTGAAATAGAATTCCTGAATACTCTGACTGACTTTGGAATAAAGTTAGGACTGGACAAGACAAAATATCTCCTTAAAAAATTCGGAAACCCTCACCAGAAATATCCATCTATCCTTATCGCAGGGACAAATGGTAAAGGTTCTGTTGCAAGGACTCTTTCTAATATCCTTACAGTATCAGGATATAAGACAGGTCTTTATACAAGTCCACACCTTGTATATGTAGGTGAACGTATAGTAGTAGATGGCAGAGAAATAGCAGAGGAAGAATTGGTATACAAGATAAGACACTTACAAAAGATACTTAATAGCCAGCCGTTCCATCTCTATCCTACATTTTTTGAGGCATTGACAGCCATCGCCTTCTCTTACTTTGCAGATAAAAAAATAGAGATTCTTGTCTGTGAGGTAGGGATGGGCGGAAGATTTGATGCAACAAATGTTTTACCTTCTTCTCTCGAGATAATAACAAGGATAGGTTTTGACCATATGCAGTATTTGGGAAACACCTACCATGAGATTGCAAATGAGAAGGTAGGGATTATTAAAGAGGGGACATATGTTGTATCTTCTCGGCAGAAACCACCTGCTATGGATGTTATTATAAGAAAAGCAAAAGAAAAAGGTGCAAAACTCTATTATGAAGGAAGGGACTTTTCTACAAAGAGGGTCTCCTTTTCTGTTGATGGGCAGATATTTAACTTTTATAGCAGGACAAATAACATTCGGGGGATAAAAACACCCTTACAGGGAAGGCATCAGATAAGTAATATGGCAGTTGTATGCCAGGCAGCCCTTCTCCTTGATAAGATAGGATTTAATATAAAGGAGGAAGCAATTTATAGAGGGATAGAAACAACATATTGGCCCTGTAGATTTCAGATTTTAAACAATGACCCGTATATTGTCATAGATGGTGCACATAATCCTGATGGGATAAGGACACTTCTTGATACGCTTGCTGAACTCTTCCCTGATAAAAAGTTTTCTTTCCTGATGGGAATACTTAAAGACAAGGACTGGAAAAGAATGCTTTCTCTTGTCCTTCACAGAAAAAATGTGGGGGAGATTGTTTTTACAACCCCTGACAGTGAGAGGGCTATATCTCCTGATGTTCTTGCGGATTTTGTGTTAAAAAGGCAAGACCATATCCCTGTGAAGATTATCAATGCACCATCTCAAGCACTGAAATATATTAAAAGTATAAGGAAAAACTGGTGTATCTGCGGTTCTTTGTATCTATGTGGTGATATAATGAGAGAAAAAGAGATTTTATGACAAGAAGAGAGAGGTTAACTGCCACACTAAAAGGGTTCCCTGTGGACAGGCCTGCAGTTTCCTTTTATGAGATAGGTGGTTGGAGGATGGAAGAGGAGGGAGAGGAGTTTAATGTGTGGAATGACCCCTCCTGGCGACCTCTTGTGAAGATGGCAATGAAAGAGACAGATATAATAAGGATGGTCTCTCCTAAATGGATTGCTGATGATGAGGTCTCTTCCTTAACAAAAACAGAGATATGGCGAGAGGGAGATTCTGTATTTACACGGACTATTATAAAAGCACCAGGGAGGGTTTTATCTTCCCTTATCCGTCGTGATAAGGATATCCAGACAACATGGTCCCTTGAGCATCTTCTGAAAGATAAGGACGATGTTATTGCTTATCTTAAACTTCCTCTACCATCCTGTGGTACCCCTAATTTCAAAGATGTATTTGAAGAAGAAAAATTGCTTGGAGATACAGGGATTATATGCATAGATACGGCAGACCCGATATGTATGGCAGCGGGACTGTTTTCTATGTCTGACTATACTGTCTTTGCCTTCACAGAGAGGAAACTATTCCATCAGATTCTTGAGAGATTTGCTGAACTGCTTTTTGCTCGGTGTGAAGTTACTGCCAAGGCACTTCCGGGACGGCTATGGCGTATATACGGTTCTGAATATGCAAGTGAGCCGTATCTGCCACCGTATCTTTATGATGAGTATGTTGTAGGGTACACGGGAGAGATGGTAAGGATAATACAGAAGTATGGTGGCTATGCCCGTATCCACTCACATGGAAGGTTGAAGAACATATTACCACTCCTTAAAAAGATGAAGATAGATGGACTTGACCCCTGTGAGCCACCACCCCAGGGAGATGTAACTCTGGCAGAGATTAAGAGAGCCATAGGTAAAGAGACAGTCCTTCTGGGGAATATTGAGGTTACAGATATTGAAAACCTTCCGAAAGAGGAGTTTGAGAAAAAGGTAATTACTGCATTAAGAGAAGGGACAGAGGGAGAAGGCAGGGGTTTTATCCTTATGCCTACTGCCTGTCCGTATGGAAGGAAGATAACCCCTCTTACATTTGCGAATTATGAAAAGATGCTTGAACTGGCTGTGAACTTCAGGATGTCTTAATAGGTTGACCTGAATTAGTTAAGAAGATATAATAAAAATGATAAAAAAATGGGAATACTGATAAAAAACGGATATGTGATAGACCCTTCCACTAAAAAGGAAGGGGTTTTTGATATCCTGATAGAAAGAGATAAGGTATCCCGTATTGCAAAAAGGATAGAGACAAAAGATAAAGGCATAAATATTATAGATGCAAAAGGGATGTTTGTCTTCCCAGGCCTTATAGATTTACACTGCCACTTAAGAGAGCCCGGAAGGGAGGATGAAGAGACGATATATACAGGCAGTTTATCGGCTGTTTCAGGTGGCTTTACCACAATATGTTGTATGCCAAATACAAGTCCCCCCCTGGATAATAAGGTTGCGATAAGATTTGTTATAGACAGAGCACGTGATGCCTTATGCGAGGTCTTACCCATAGGGGCTATTACTTTAGGCAGAGAAGGGAAAGAACTCGCTCCTTATGGAGAGATGGTAGAAGAAGGGGCTGTTGCCTTTTCAGATGATGGGGACTGTGTGATGGATTCCCTTGTGATGAGACGAGCATTAGAATATACAAAACTTTATAAAAAGCCGGTGATTTCCCATTCAGAAGATAAAAATCTTTCAAGAACAGGTGTGATGAATGAAGGGGCTATTTCCACAAAGATGGGACTATCAGGGATACCATACCAAGCAGAGGTGGTTATGGTATACAGGGATATAGCACTTGCACATATGACAGGCGGAAAACTCCATCTTGCTCATCTTTCTGTGGCTGGGTCAGTGGAGATGGTAAGAGAGGCAAAGAAAAAGATGAAAAACCTTACATCTGAGGTAGCAATACACCACCTTGTTTTAACAGAAGAAGATGTAAATGGCTATAATACCAATGCAAAGGTAATGCCTCCATTAAGGACAAAAAAGGATATAACTGCACTGATAAAAGGGCTGAAGGATGGCACCATTGATTGTATAGTAACAGACCATGCACCTCATACACAAGAAGAAAAAGATTCTGGCTTTGATAATGCGCCTTTTGGGATTATTGGTTTTGAGACAGCGCTTTCATTATCAATGGCACTTCAAGAGAAAGGGTTATCAATAATGAATATAATCTCCCTACTTACCACAGGGCCTGCAAGGGTGTTAGGTATTGACAGGGGATGTATTGCTGAAGGGAGGTATGCGGATGTTGTGGTCTTTGACCCTGGGAGAGAGTGGATATACAGAAAAGAAGATATAAGGTCAAAGAGCAAAAACTCCCCATTTATAGGTAGGAAGATGAAAGGGAAGGTTTTAAAAACTATCTGTAAAGGTAAGGTGGTATTTTCACTGGAGTGATAAAATGGTAATAGAAAAGGTTAAAGAGATAAAAGAAGCAGAAGAGAAGGCAGATGGGCTTTTGAGGGAGGCAGAGCAAAAGGCAAAGGATATTAAAGAATCATTATCTGTAAGATTGGAGAATGTAAGGAAAGAGAAAGAGAAGTTTTTGAAAGAGGAGATTAAAAAATACAGAGAAATTTTAGAGAAAGAAAAGGCAGATGAGATAACCTCTTTAACTGAAAAATACAGAAAGAAGAAGCAGGATATTACACGAGAATATCAAGAAAAAGTTAATCTATGTGCACAGTACATATGGGAAGAGATAAAAAAAGAAATCTTTAAGCAGTAACGACACAATCCCTACCTTGTTCTTTCGCTTTATATAAAGCAATGTCTGCCTTTTTTAGCAGTTGTTGTCCTGTTTCCCCATCTTCTGGATATGATGCAATACCTATACTTATTGTAAGATCTCCATTTGGCTGACTTTCTTCATTGTTAAATCGGAAGTCCTTTATCTTTTTTCTTATCGTTTCGCATACAATAACAGCATTTTCTTTTGTTGTATAAGGAAAGACAATAACAAACTCCTCTCCTCCATACCTTGCAACAATATCCGAACCTTTGATATTTTTTCTCATTATCTCCGCTATCTTTTTTAGGGCGTAATCCCCTGCAGGATGTCCATTAAGGTCGTTATAATGTTTGAAATGGTCAATATCAGCCATACATACAGATAAAGGTTGTTTACTATTTCTTACCTCATTCACTGTTGTTTCAAATATATTTTCAAAGTATCTTCTGTTATAGATATTCGTAAGGGCATCGGTGATAGAGAGAAGTTTTGTCTTTTCAAAAAGATCAGCGTTTTCAATAAGAAGAGATGTAGGGGCAGATACCATCCTGAGCAGTTCAAGGTCTTTCAAAGTAAAGACCCTTTTTTCAAAAGAGAAAACACCTATCATTCCTATAACCTTTCTTTTATGGTGAAATGGTGCGATAATAAAGGAAGTAATACCCTGTTTGGCAAGATTATTGTATTCAGGAAATGATGATGTGTTGTTTATCAACATAGGACTAGGTTTAAGTACAACATTGCCTAAAATTTCATCGGTTATTTCTATAGGTTTTCCTATAATCGCTTTTTTAAATGTTTCCCCTAACAGTTGTAGTATAACACTCTCTTGTTTAAATATTTTCTTAATTGACTCAGCAATGTTATTCAAAACTTCTTCAAGGGACATTTCTCCTTCAAATGCTTCTATGATATCGGTGAGCATCTCTAAAAGCACAGATTCATTTTTCATGTCTTTCACGCTTAATTCTAACTTCTCTTTTACTCTTTGAAGAATCTGGAACTGTTTATTAATGCTAATGGTATAAACGAGTTCAATGACAATAAAAAGGGAAATTATTACTGTAAGGGAGATGAAATAAAAAGAGTTAGGAGAAGGGACCTTGTTTAGAAATAATAAAGTATTAAGAATAAATGTATATAAGACAACTATCAGAAAAATCAGATTGCGTAGTAATAACATTATATTATATCTATACTACCTCCTTCACTCTTTTTACAAGGTCAGAGAATACATCTGGACTATGAAAGGCAATATCAGCCAATGACTTCCTGTTAAGGTTTATATCCGCCTTTTTTAGTCCTGCAATGAATCTGTTGTAGGAAATCTCATTGTTTTTACAGGCAGCAGAAATCCTTGTAATCCATAAACTTCTGAAGTTTCTTTTTTTTGCTCTCCTGTCCCTGTATGCATAGGTAAGCCCTTTCTCAGAAAACTCCCTTGCCCTTCTGTAGAGTTTGGAGCGACCCTGTCTGTATCCTTTTGCCCTTTTCAGAACCTTTTTCCTCCTCTGCCTTGAAGCAGGTGCATTTGTTGCGCGTGGCATCGTTTTTCTCCTTATCTATATGGTAGAAACCGTTTAACTGTCTTTATATCTCCCCTGTTTTTCAATAGGGATGCCTTTTTTATCCTTCTTTTTCTTTTAGAACTTTTCTTTGAGAGAAGATGGCTTCCCCCTGCCCCATAGTGCATTACCTTACCTGTCCCTGTAATTTTGAACCTTTTTGCTACTGACTTTTTTGTTTTTAGTTTTGGCATTTTAATTCCTTTTTAAACAGGTATAAAAGTCACACTTAATCTTGGTCCTTCCAGTTTAGGTGGTCTTTCTACCTTTCCTGTATCAGAAAGTTCTTTTGTAAGACGTTCCAGAAGTTGATACCCCCTTTCCTTATACATTATTTCTCTGCCTTTGTAAAATATAGTTACCTTTACCCTGTGCCCTTCTTTTAAAAAGTCCTCCACATGCTGTCTTTTGAATCTGTAGTCATGCTCACTCGTTTCCGGTGTGAACCTTATCTCTTTTGTCTGTGTAATCCTTTGTTTCTTTTTTATCTCCTTTTCTTTCTTCTTCTGTTCATAAAGGAACTTATTTAAGTCCATTATCCTGCATACAGGTGGAGATGCATTAGGGACAATTTCAACAAGGTCAAGTTCCCTTTCTCTCGCTTTCTGCAGTGCCTCGTTTCTATCTACTATTCCTAACTGCTGGCCATCACTATCTATCAGACGGACCTTCTGTGCCTGTATCTGAAAATTAAATCTAAACTTTTTTCTACTATCAGGATACCTTCTTCCACTCTGGTATGCGATATATCCTCCTTTTTTATATTATTATACAGAAAAATTTTGCAAAAAGCAAAAGTGGATAAATCACATCCCTACTGGCATTCTTTTAGTGTGATAAATCACACCTCTACTGGCATTCTTTTAGTTTTCTGATTATATCATCTATGGTAAATGTTCCGAGCATCCCTTTTCCGTGTTTCCTTAGTGCTACAATGTTCTTTTCTTGTTCCTTATCACCTATAATGAGCATATAAGGAACCTTTTCTTCCTCTGCATCACGTATCTTCCTGTTTATCTTCTCGTTTCTTGTGTCTATCTGTATTCTAAAGTGTGGCTCAAGCAAACTACCTATCTTTTCTGCATAAGAAAGATGTCTTTCACTTATAGGAAGTACCCTTATCTGTTCAGGAGCCAGCCAGAAGGGGAAGTTTCCTTTATAGTGTTCAATAAGAACCCCGAAGAACCTTTCAATAGACCCTAATATTGCACGGTGGATAAGTATAGGGGTTTTGAAAGAGCCATCTTTATCAGTATATTTCAGGGCAAACCTTTCCGGGATATTGAAGTCAACCTGTATAGTTGAACACTGCCACTCCCTTTTAAGGCAGTCCTTTATCTTTATATCAATCTTTGGTCCATAAAAAACACCTTCTCCAGGGTCTATCTCATAACTCATTTCTTTTTTCTTGAGAGCATTTTCAAGCGCTACTGTTGCCTTCTCCCAGACATCAGGGCTGCCAACATACTTTTCAGGTCTTGTTGATAGAAAAATCTTATATTCAGTAAAGCCAAATTTCCCTAAAAAGAAAGATACAAGGTCTAATACTTTTACTACCTCTTCCTCAATCTGTTGTTCTGTGCAGAAGATATGTGCATCATCCTGGGTAAAGCCACGCACCCTAAGGAGCCCATGTAAGACACCCTGCTTTTCATACCTGTAGACGGTTCCTAACTCTGCCCATCTTATAGGGAAGTCCCGATAACTCCTCAGTTTAGTGTTGTATATAATGATATGGAAGGGACAGTTCATCGGCTTAAGCTGGAATACTTTCTTCTCCATCTCCATAGGGGCAAACATATAGTCCCTGTAAAAACCGGTATGTCCTGACCTTTCCCATAAGGATATATCAGCGATATGCGGGGTATATACAATTTGATACCCATTTTTTATGTGCACATCTTTCCAAAAATCCTCAATAACCTTCCTTACTACAGAGCCCTTAGGATGCCAGTAGATGAGCCCTGAACCGAACTCCGGATGTAAACTGAAAAGGTCAAGTTTGGTCCCTAATGTTCTGTGGTCTCTTTCTTTTGCCTCTTGAAGAAACTTAAGGTAGTCATCAAGTTCTTCCTTTGTTGGGAATGATACACCATATATCCTCTGCATACTTTCCCTGTTTTCATCCCCCCTCCAGTAGGAAGCAGCAGTACTTAAAATTTTAAAGTGTTTAATCTCTCCTGTTGATGAGATGTGTGGTCCTTCACAGAGGTCTATAAAGTCGCCCTGACGGTAGAATGTAACTGTTTCTTCTTTTATTCCTTCAAGGATTTCTAACTTAAATGGCTCATCTTTCAGGATTTTTTTTGCCTCTTCCTTGCTTACAGATATTTTTTCCACAGGGAAATTCTGTCTGATAATATCTTCCATTTCCTTGCTTATCTTTTCTATGTCATCAGGAGTAAACGGCTCTTCTCTGTAAAAGTCGTAATAAAAACCATTTTCTATAGCAGGCCCTGTCCCTAATTTTACATCAGGGA
>JAMWBP010000060.1 GCA_023819365.1 Candidatus Omnitrophota bacterium | reverse complement strand
ATATGCCATTTTTAAACGGCCTGAGATATTCTCCTGGGGATTACATAAAAGGGAAAATCCAAAAACAATAAAACAAACAAATACCCCTCTCTTTCTGAATGTGGTATTCATCTATCCCCTTTCATCTACCCACAAAGATTTACTCTGCGGAGATTAAGGGGAGGAACGTAGTCCTCCCCCTTCTCCGTTCCTTTACCAACCTCAATCTACATAGGAATGGTATCTCTCTCGGGACCTATACAAAAGAATTGGTATGGGTTTTACACCTTTGTTACTTTTGAGGCCTGAAGTCCTTTTTCACTGGATACAACTTCAAACTCAACAGTATCACCTTCTTGAAGAGTTCGGTACCCCTCTCCTACAATCGCAGAGTAGTGGACAAAGACGTCTTCTTTGCCGCCTTCTCGTTCAATAAAACCATATCCCTTGGCGTTATTGAACCACTTCACTTTACCTCTTTCCTTCGCCATCCTATTCCCTCCTTTCTTCAACCTCTGTTGCTCCCGTATCTTTATAAATCAAAAGATTACTGGAGGCAGGGGGTAATAAATGAGACAAGATATTTTAACAGATTAAGAGAGTTGTCCATCAGAACAGAAATTTATAGTGGTAGGTTCACAAAATTCTGCTCTTACTGCTCCTGCTGTATAATAAATCCGTCTCATCTTTATCCTGCTTATCCAACTATTTTTTCATATCTTCAAATCTTTGTCAAGTAAAATCGGTCCCATATTGTAAATAAATGACCATGCCTTTATTTTCTCTGTTTGCCCAGGCATAATAAGGGACCGCCTTAAATTTTCTCTTTTTGTATTTTATTTCAGGATAGCGGGACATTTTTTCATATAAAGGTAGTTTTTGGTCTGAAGTTAGTACTTCACCTGATATAGTATATACACCACCTAAAAAATTATCCTCCTTCTTTTCTATAAGTGTGTCATCTGTCAATATGCAGTTGAAAAGGTTTATTCCCTGGTTGTCTATTTGTTCAAGGCAATAAACCACAGGTCCTCTCTTGATTGCTACACAGTTTTTTGTGCTTTCTATCTCAGGATGTGGCCTGTAGAGTACTGGTTTAACTTCAAAGCATAACTCAATTCTAACTTTTGTTGGTTTCCATATCCTTTGTATCTTTATATAGCCCCTGTCTTTACAGGAGATAATTTTTCCGTTGAGTTTTATTGAATACCTGTCTGCCCATCCAGGTATCCTTAAAAATAATGAGAATTTTTCTTCCTTTTCAGGTACTATGTCAATTGTAATTCTTCCTTCAAGTGGATACTCTGTCTCCTGAGTAATCTTCACTTGATTTCCTGAGAATAGTTTTATATGACTCTCTGACGCTCCATAAAGATTAATCCAGATACCCTCTCTTGTTATTCCATAAAAACAAGAAGGAAGTGATGTAAACATCCCCTGGATATTTGGCGGACAGCAGCAACAGTCATACCACGGACTCCTTTTATGCTCACCTTTTGAGGCAAGAGGATTAACATAAAAATACTTCTTCCCGTTGAGTGATACACCTGATAGAAATCCATTATAAAGTATGGTCTCAAAAACATCCATAAATTCAGGACTTCCTTCTACCAGAAACATCCTGTAAGCCCACATCATAAAGGCAAGGTTAGCACAACTTTCAGCATATGCCCTTAGATTAGGCAGTTCATAAGGAAGTCCGATTGCTTCTCCGGAATATCTTGAACCTATACCACCTGTAATATAAATCTTCTTTTCCACGGTGTCCTGCCAGAGGAAAAGCAGTTTTTTATAGTATCTTTCATCACCTGTTTCAATATAGTAATCGGTTGCCCCCGCACAAAGATACATCATACGAACTGCATGTCCTAATACCTCAGGAAACTTTAGAAACGGGTAATTTCCAAGATGTTTATAAGGGAGAGACATAAAATAGTTTGTAAGTTCAAGATATTTTTCTTTTCCTGTTTCTCTGTATAACTCTACAAGTGCCATCTCAACCTCAGGATGACCATCGTTTTCCTCAATCTTGCCTTTCCCAAATCTTTTACATATATAGTCAGCCCACTTCACTGCAATTTTTAAAAAGTTATCCTTACCTGTCGCACGATGATAGGCAATCGCTGCCTGGATGAGATGGCCACCGCAGTAGAGTTCATGAGAGGTTGCAAGATTTCTGAAGCGTTCTTTTTTATATGTCCCTGTATAGAATGTATTGATATAGCCAGAATTTTCCTGTGCTTTGCCTATCAGAGAGATTAAACTATCAAGCAGTTTCTCTCTTTCCGTATCCATCTGGTTATTTATATCATAACTTACTGCCTCCATCCACTTATAAAGGTTTGAATCAGTGGCAAGTCGTCTTACAACCTCTCCCTTTTTCTCACCAGCAACAATTCTAAGGTTATCAATCTCTCCATATTTCAGAAAGAGATCATAAAGAGATGAGATGCTTTCCTTTCTGTTTGTCTCAATGTATTTACCTAAGAAACCAGAAATTTTTATATTCCCTGTTGCAGGAAATATCTTTGCCTTTGAATTCTCTTTCGGTTTTATAACCCCTGTTTCCCACATATTATCCTATCCTCTCCTTTTCGTGAGTTCTTCCAGTAGTTTACAGTAAATCTTATATGTCATCATAGCATCTGCTTCTGCCCTGTGTGAACCAGATGTGTCTATCTTATAATATGCCGCTATGTTGGATAATGAATTACTGGGAAAGCAAAAATGGTTCCTTGCTATTGCTAATGTATCAATAATTTTTATACCAGAAAGTTCCAGTCCGCATAATCTTAATTCTTTTTTCAGGAATGGTATATCAAAGTCCGCATTATGAACAAGAAGTGTTTTTTTATTGATGATGTTCAGGACCTTACCTGCAATATCTCTGAAAAAGGGTGCGTCTTTTGTATCTACAGGTGTTATCCCATGTATGGAGGAAACATCCAGAGGAATTTCTACTTCAGGATTTACCAGTGTAACAAATTTATCTTCAATCTCTCCGTTCTTTATGCTTATCAGCGCAATTTCTACTATTCTATCCTTTTCAGGGTCAAGTCCTGTGGTTTCAACATCTAATACAACAAGTTCTGGTATATCTTTCATTATCCCACAAGTTTAAGATATTTTTCAGGGTCCTTCTCAAACTTTTCCTTACAACCCGGACTGCAAAAGTAGTATATCTTTCCGTCTTTCTCTGCTTTATTCTTTGTTTCCTTCTTTAACCACATCCTGCACACAACATCCTTATATTTTTTTACAGGCATACCTTTCTCCTTTGCTATCAGAAATTTTAACACACTTTTTTCTAAAGGTGAAATCCATTGTAATCTCCCCACCCCTCACCCTAACCCTCTCCCCGGTGGGGAGAGGAAAAAGGTGAGGGGGTAAGATTTTATTCTACCCGTATATGATTGGAAAATATCCAGTTTTTTCCTTTATATTCTACCTCTATCCTGTAGATACCTTCCTTTTCTGGTATGAATTTTTTTGTTTCTACCAGTTCTTCTATAATAGGGATACCGTTGTAGATAATCCGGGTATTTGCCTTCAATGGATTTCTAACAACCAAGGGAATACCAATAGGGACTATATCTCCCATTGTCTCTTCTCCATCTTCTGTTCCGAAGAAAAATCCGGAACTGTCTGCAATCAGGTCATTGGAAAAAAATAAAGAGCCATTTTTAAGTGTGTTAATGATATTTGCTTTGTCTTTTTCAGGATTACCTATGAGCGGTTCTTTAAGTAAAAGGTGGTTTCTAAGTCCCTTAAATATCCTGTAATATCTAAAACTTTTATTTATATCAAGGAGATAAAAAATAAAGGGAAGTGAGTGTATATCCAGTCCTGCAATACCTATGACCTTCCTTTTAAGTGATAGTGTATCCCACATAGCAAGGACATTTTTTTTGGGCCCTCGTAGATTGTAAGGAAAACCAAAATATCTTATAGGTAGATTATATACCCGTGTATTTTCTGCCCAGTCAAAAAGCATAGACCATATCTCTATCCCTGTGAAACCATCTATGTCCTTTTCTGTCCACAGATGTTGTTTCTTTATAAGAAATAGTTTGTGGGAGCCATCAGGATGTGCCACAAAAGATACAGTGGTATTTTTATCTATTGCGGCAAGGACATCTTCAACATTATCCTTATTACCATACCAGTTTTTCCCTCCTATAACAAGCAGGTGGTTCTGTCTTCTTTTGTCATCTGTCTCTTCAGCATTTATAATAAGCGTCTTTCCGTAGTATCCTTCTTTTTCAAAAGTCCTTTCATACTTTTGAAGGTTTTTTTCTGGTGTGTGGCTGTTGATAATAATAAAGTGAACCCCTGCCTTTTCTCCTTCCATCCCTAATCTTTCTATTTTGTTCTCCAGTTTTATTAACGGGAAGTGGATGTGGATACATCCTTTTATTTCTGCATATCTTGACATAGTGGCACTTTTTCAGTATTATAACATATTCTGTGGCCCCATCGTCTAGAGGCCCAGGACAGGTGGTTCTCAGCCATCAGACACGGGTTCGAATCCCGTTGGGGCTACTTTTTTATTGTTTCTATTGCATGGATAATCCTGTCTCTTAAGTCCTGTATTTCTATAGTATTAAATCTTCTGTCAATAAAAAGGTTTATCCCTTTAAACATCCCCTTTTTTATAAGGAGTTCCTGATGTCCTTTTCTCCCTGCCAGTCCTTCAATGGTAAGATAGCCGTTGTCTATAACTGCTCTGCCTGCTATCATCCCATAAGGAAAGTCAGAAGTTCCGAAACTTTTTATTGCACTTCCACCAGAAAGTGATGCTATAACCTTAATTGCACCGAAGTTCATTACCTGTTTTACCCCCTTCTTTTTTCTTGACTTAAATGTAATATCAAGGTCAGGTTCTGGTTTGTTGATAGAACCTTTTCCTTCTGCATCAATGACCCCTGAGACATAAATATCTTCGTTTAATGCATGGACCAATCTTGAAATATTAATGTTTTTTATTCCCAGTTTGAATGATACAGGAGGTTTAGCACACATCTCTTCTATAATGTATGTAATAGAACCATTTCCGCCATAGAAGGAGAATGAAATATATCCCTGTGTAATATCATTGAATTTCCCTTTTACGTTATCAGCAGAAAGTTTATAAAAAGAAATTCTATCTGCTCCAAAGTTGTTTTCTTTAAGGTCTATGTAAAAATTCTGGAATTCATAATTAAGCAAGGTAAGATTTTTTGTTTTAAGGGATAACTCTCCACTTATCTGGAATTTTTTTTTACTTTTGCTATGGTAAGGTTAGCGTCCGGTCGCCGGCGTTCGTGGTCAGGTCCACGCGTCGCGCGAAGTTCTCCTCGCTCACCTGCAAGCGCGCGTGGCTGGTCGCCGTCGTCGCCACCGGCTGGCCCACTTGAA
>JAMWBP010000059.1 GCA_023819365.1 Candidatus Omnitrophota bacterium | reverse complement strand
GGCCTGAGAAGGCAAGCGCATCTCCTGTAAATGCCTTTCGTATAGAAAGCACCCTAAGGAATATTTCAGGGAATTTTTCATAAGAGATATAAACCCTTTTAAGTTTTATTGAAAAAAGGGGAAAGAAACTTATAGAACCAATCGTGATACGGTTATTGGTGATAAAAGAGACCTTCTTCACTAAATATTTTTCAGTAAAAAATATAGAAACGATAATTATTACCAAAACCAATGTAAGAATTTTCAATAATCTCTTATATCTTTTCATCTAATCTTCCAATCCCTGACCGGCAAGGTATGTCTTAAAGAACTTGAAAGCCATCTTGCCTGAAAATCTATGTTCTCCAGGGAACACCTCTATCCAGAGTTTATCTTTTACACCTGCTACCTCATAGGCAGCAGATACCTTTTTGTGTGCTTCTAATGCAGAGTGTATCCAGAAGCAGGTATCATTCGCCCCTGACTCTATCAAAAGTGGTTTAGGGCATATGGCAGATATTACATCTCCGACATCTGCATATCTATAAAGTCCAGGTACAATCTGGCTGCCGCAGAAATTACCCCTCTCTATAGCATAGTGTTTTGTTGTTGTAGCATAACAGATAATATCACCTGCCTTTATTCTATCGTCAAGTAGTGTAAGGTATGTCGTCATTGTTCCGCCAAAAGAAAGTCCCATACATCCAATATTTTCTTTATCCACATCATCCCTTGTAAGAAGAAAATCAATAGCCCTCATACCATCAAATATGTTTGCTCCTAAAAGCGTTCTTCCCATAATAAGGTGCTGTAAGAAATGGATATTGCAGATATCCCTTGGTGCAAAAGGGTTATAATAACCTATTCTTTCCCCGAAGCTTCTCCAGTCAGGACATATTGTGATAAATCCATTTTCAGCCATCTGCTCGCCATAGTTATAGTTATGAATTTTTATAGAACTGATAGCATCAGGGTTATTATTGTGGACACCTGCCACAGGGTCTTTCCCAAACATCCCATGACCATGACAGCAAAGGATGGCAGGATATTTTTTCTTTCCCTGCTTTGGTATGAGTATATAAAGTGGCATAAAACAATCCTTCTCTGTCTGTATCAACCATTTTTCACGGATGTACTTTTCTGTTTCTTCTGTTGATAACTTCTGGGGTGTCATATCAGATGGGACTGGGAATTCCCCTAACAGAACCTTTATCCTTTTTATAAGTTTCTCTTTCCATACAATAAACTCTTCTTTATCCCTTGCCCTGAAAGACATTTTGGGCTTTGTATTATTTGCCCACTTTCTTATAAAATTATCTGTTATTTGAATAGCATCAATCTCGTTAGGCATAATACCTCCTTTCCCTTTTCCTTTCACTTTATAACTTTTCTCTTTTTCTGTCAACTGTTCGCACGGATAAAGTATCCTGGTAACACATTTCCATCTAATTTTTTGTTATATTATGACTTTTTATATCATAATAAAAGTCAATCGTAGCGGTCCGACCCATTGCACAATTCGTCGCATAAATGCGACCGCTACAAAAATTTAACAATGTAGCGGGGTGATTCATCACACGAAATAGCGGTGTTTGCCTCACCTGTCTTGTCATTGCATTATATAAGAAGTATACTATTATAAACAGGAGGGCATATGGCAGAGTGCTTTTTTCATACGGGCAGGCCTGCTGTGGCGCGGTGTAAGCAGTGTGGAAGACCGCTATGCAGTGAGTGCCGTATTATAAAAGAGGATGGTATATTCTGCTCTTTAGAGTGCGCTGAAAGGTTTGCTGTTTTTGCAAGGCGTGCTGAAGCACTTGAAGCGAAGAGAAGTAAAGGTAATGGTATTGCAGGACTTATAAAGTTTATAATTTTTATTGTTATCCTGTTTGCTATTTATCTAATAATAAGAAGGTTTTTGTAAAACCAGGAAAGAAGGAGATTTTAGATGGATGATAAGGATAAAAAATTTAGCGTTGGCGAAGGTGATGATATAGAGAAAAATATTAAAAAGTTACAGAAAGAATTAGATGAAATGTTGATGAAAGGCGCACCAGAGATAAAGAAAGAGGATAAAGAAATTAAAAGGGCTAAATTAGAAGAGGAAAAGATTGAAGAAAAAAAAATATCTACCATCCCAGAAAACAAATACATCCCAGTATACAATAAACCTGCCAAATATTCTGAAAAGGGTTCTGGATTGCTCAAAAACAGAAAGTTCTATATAGTTATTTTTGGAATTATTGGATTTGCATTCACACTTGTAAAAGCACCTGTTTTTAGATATACCACTCCTGCAAGGCAGGATAATGATATACCTGGAATAGAGGTCGGTTTTAGATATTATAATAATATATTTGGGCAACAGACCAAAAGTGAGACGATTGTGTATATAGGTAATGAAAAGATTGTTATACCCATCTCAATGCAAATGTGGTTTAACTTAGGGAAGGAGAAAAAACTTGGAGCAATAGATTATTACCGCAAAAAATAGGTATAATATAAATGTGAAAAGAAATAATAAAGGGATATGGTTGGTAGAGATATTAGTAGTTGTTTTAATTATCTTTATACTTGCAATTATAAGTTTAAAACTTGTAGGTAATGTACTCCAAAAAGCAAAGGTAGTAAGTGCAAAGGCACAGATTGCACAACTTGCACAGGCACTGGAATCTGTCAAGGATGATACAGGATATTACCCTGTCTTCCTAAGCAATCTTATACAGGGTAATCCACCAAAACTCCAAGAGAAGGGATGGAGAGGTCCATATGTAAGAGAGGTTCCGAGTGACCCATGGGGTGTTCCATATTTTTATCAGATACCGCCTACCACCCTCTGGAATTCTCCTGCCCTACCAAGGGAACATGGTAAACCGGATACATATACTGCATATTTTGAGTCATATGCAGGTAAGGCGATATTAAGGATTGAAAATTATGGAGTTACTGCCTGTGATATTACACTAAATGGTGTTGTAGTAGTTCATGAGTGGGAATTTAAAAATAATCCACGTCCGCAGATAATAGAAAAGGAAGTAACCCTTCAGGAAGGAAACAATGTGATTGCCTGGGCAAGAAGCAAACCAGGGGACTTTCTTGTCGCCAGTATTTCTGCAAGTTTAGTTCCCAGTCGTGAGTACTTTATACTCGGCAGTTACGGGAAAAACAAGGTAGGTGGTGGTAAAGGGTTTGATGCAGATATTGTCTGGGATTCGCGGACATACCCGAACTTTCAACCCCAGCCATAATAATCAGTTAAACCTGGTTGCAATAAACTCTCCTATTTGGTGTGTGAGGACAAGAACAATTATAACAATCAGGAGATGCTCTCCGATAACCTTGATAGGACTTTCCTTCTGCTGTTTTGCGAGGATATAACTGAATATGAGTATTAAAAAGATACCCCAGATAATGCTCACAATAAATGCGAGATTTAAAGGTAAAAAAACTACAGGGACAAGGAAAGATGCAGAAAATATAAATTTTGACATAAATGTTGACAGTGTTGCCAGCCATATCTCTTTAATGTTATGCGTTATCTCTGATTCCTCTGAGATATGTATACCAAGTGCATCTGAAAACGCATCAGCAATAGCAATTGTAAGAATTCCGCCGATGATAATGAGTTTTGACTGGATGGAGTGGAACCCTGAGATAAACCCTAAGGTTGTTATAATTCCTGATGTCAGCCCAAAACTGAAACCTGTCTTTAATGAGTGTTTCATAGAAGGTCTATTTTAACATAGAAGGAGTTTATAGTAAAATAAAGACAGGGTAATTACTGAACTTGGGTTTGCCTTGCTTTTGGGAGGAGAAGCAGAAGTAAAAGGAATAAAGTCAAAAGGTAAAATTCAAAAGTCAAAATTAAAAAATTAAGAAACCAATTGAAATTGTGAAAAGATAAAAACTTTTGCCTTTTAACTTTTGACTTTTTAAAAATATGCCCGTGTAGCTCAGTGGTAGAGCAGCGCATTCGTAATGCGCGGGTCGTCGGTTCAAATCCGACCATGGGCTCTTACATCTCAATAGGGATGAGGTCTATCTTATAATTCCTGTCTTCCTTAAGGATGCTTACCACTTCAAATCTATAGGGTATATTAGAAAGGTTATGCTTACTCAGATATAAAAGAGATGCCTTCTGAATGTGGGATATCTTTGTCTTTCCAACAGATTCAGAAGGATAACCTGATGAAATAGATTCTCTCAGTTTCACCTCTACAAATACAATGCATTGTCCATCTTTTGCTATAATGTCTATCTCGCCTGATTTTGTCTTAAAATTTCTGCATACTATACGGTATCCGCGTTTTCTTAAAAATCTTACTGCCAGTTCTTCACCTGTTTTACCCTTGCTTCTGGTATCCACCTGCTCATCCACCCTTTTCTTTGAGATAATACATCTTGGCACGTGGAGCAAGTCTGTTTTTCTCTCTGGTTCTTATCACCTCTATTTTTGCTATAAGAGGAGAATATAGAGGGAATGTCCTTTCAACCCCTTCACCATAGGATACCTTTCTTACAGTAAATGTTTCCCTTAAGCCCATACCTTTTCTGGCAATACAGGTACCTGTGAATGCCTGAATCCGCTCTTTTTCCCCTTCCTTCAGTTTTACATAAACTGTAACCTCATCACCTGGCCAGAACTCGGGTATCTCTTTGGAAGGTGTAAGTTTCTTTTCAATTTCTGCAATTATTTTCTTACTCATTATTTTTCTCCTGGTTTTTTAAGTATCTTTTATAAATTTCCGGTCTTCTCTCTTTTGTTCTTTTCTCTGCCTGTTCCTTTCTCCAATGTGCTATTTCTTTATGGTTTCCTGAAAGAAGTACTTCTGGAACCTTCATCTCCCTAAAAACAGCCGGTTTTGTATATGATGGCCAGTCCAGAAGGTGCTGGGAGAAACTATCAAAAACAGGTGCTTCCTTTGGTAATACCCCGGGCAACAACCTTACTACACAGTCAATTATAACCATTGCTGGTAGTTCACCACCTGTAAGTACATAGTCACCGATAGAGATTTCATAATCAACAATGGAACTTACCCGTTCATCCACGCCTTCATAGTGGCCACATATAATTATCAGTCCTTCCTCTCCGCTTAATCTTTTTGCCATCCCCTGGTTGAATAGATAACCCTGCGGAGTTGTCAATATAACCTTTCCTTTTTTGTTGTACTGCTTTATGTGTTCTACAGCGGCAAAGATTGGTTCACACTTTAACACCATCCCTTTGCCACCACCATAAGGGGTATCATCTACCTTTTTATGTTTATCTTTTGTAAAGTCCCTTAAGTTCCAGACCTTTATCTCAACAGTTCTTTTTTCAACGGCCCTTTTAACTATACTTACATTCAGGGGTGCAAAAATTTCAGGGAATATCGTAATGATATCTATCCGCATTTAATTTTATGCTTTACTTCTCCACATTTAGCGGGATAAAAATACCCTTCTTTCTCAGAATGGACTTAACTCGTGGAGATGGCTTTGCTCCTACCCCGAACCA
>JAMWBP010000058.1 GCA_023819365.1 Candidatus Omnitrophota bacterium | reverse complement strand
TCCTCCTATCCACTTTATACCAAACCTTTTACATTCACTACTTATCTGGGAAAATACATATTCAATTTCGGGAAATGCAATATCTTCTGGAAATAAAAGAACAGTCAAAAGATATAAAGGGACACCACCCATAACAGAGATATCATTAACATTGATATTAACAAGATAAAAACCAATATCTCTTGATGTGAGTGTTATAGGGTCTGACTTGGCAAATATAATCTTATCACTTACCTTAAAAATGGCACAGTCAATTCCTACACCGGGAGAAATTAAAATATTTTTGTCATCCTTGCAAGATGTGTATTTTTTAAGAAGATACCGTAAAAATCTATTTGGAATTTTACCTGCCTTAAATCCTTTTATTCCTGAAATGTATTCCACTTCCTTTATATCTTCAATAACAAGGTCAGCCCCTTCTTTCCAAAAATCATTTTCAGAGATATAATCGTTTTTCAGTCCAATACTTACTATTCCTGCTTTTCTACCAGCCCTCACATCAAAAAGATGGTCTCCTACAAGAAATACATCCTTTTTTGAAAGCCCCATATGTTTTAAACACTCTATAATATGGGAAGAATCTGGCTTTACCTTCTTGACATCATCCCTTGTAAGAAGAAAATCATAAGGAATATCAAACTTCCTTATTATGCTCTCAACAGCATCTCTACAGTTTCTTGTGATTATCCCGACCTTTATACCTTTTCTCTTCAATTTTTTAAGTAAATCCACAGCCCCTTTATATGGTTCTGTATCTTTAGATGCCTTAATCTCTTCTTCTTTTAAAATCCTGTGCCCTGTAAAATAAAACTCCCTACTCTGTTTTTTAATTACTTCAAGAAGTTCAAGTATAGGAAGATTTCTATCGGGTATCTTAATATTATATTTCTTTGCCTCTCTCAAAATCTCGTCTTTTATCTTTCTAAATTCAATAGTGGACTTTACAATTGTTCCATCAAAATCAAATATCACGCCTTTCATACTCATCACATATCCTTTTTGCCTTATAATATGCATCTGAGATACTGTAAATTCCTATAACTATCATACCTGTAAGCCCGATGAAAAAAAGAACAATACCCCAGGCAAGAAAAGTAAAGGGAGAAAACTGTCCCTTTATAAAATAGAATATAAAAACTGCACCAAGTATTAAGACCAGCATAGAGACACCTGAAAAGAATATCAGGGTCAGCCCTTTCTTTATCTCTCCATTATATATCTGCCCCAGTCCATTAAAGAGAAAAGAAAGTAAGGCGGCTATCCTCGGATTTGGGATATCTTTTTTTACCATACTCCCTCCTCTGAAAACATAGTGCAAGTTTTAAATGCACACTACCAATCACCTCTTCTTACAATTTTTTATCCGCTCTGCCTCTCTCTGTTGATTAGAAAGGCCCTTCAACCTCCCCTTCCTGCCCTCTTCGGCAACACATCATACAGTCAGGTTCCAGGACCCCAAAAATCTCCTGTTCAGAGCCCATCCAGAATTATCGGGACCACTAATGGGTTGATAAGAGGCAGCCGGGCACTCTACTATATATGCCCTATCTTGTGAAAGAACTCTGTAAATTATGGCCACTAACCTTCTGGCTACTGCAACCTTGGCCAGATTCACTCCCTTCTCCCTTGCTATACGCTCATAATACTCCCCTACCCTATCCCAGGTATTGCCCTTAACCTTGCTACATATTGATGCTGCTTGGCTAATTCCTTTACTGACTTATCTGTCCTGTGTATCAAAACATCTAAACTATCTAACATATCTAAACTCTCTCTTAAAATATCTTCATCCGGATGAGAGAGTTTTTAAAACTTAAGCCATCTCCTGCCTCTAATACACCCACTACCTTATCTCCCTCTATCTTGTTTTTCTTCTATATTTTACACAATCTTCCTTTTGAGGTGCACTATCTTTTCATTGTATCTCCCTGGTGTAATAGTTACACCAAACAAATGGATGTTCTATATGTAATTTTATCAAATCCGTATGATTTTTTCATGATAGGATATCTTTCTTACTTATATTGCTTTTTAAAATCGCAATGTGTGTATTATACAAGAGATTCTTTATATTTTTTAACTTTTTCCTTTATATCTACATCTTCTAATGCAAGTATCTGGGCTGAAAGGATTGCCGCATTTTTTACACCTGCCCTGCCAATTGCCATAGTTGCAACAGGAACCCCTGATGGCATCTGGACTATCGCCAGTAGAGCATCAATACCACGTATATCACTTGTAGGAAGCGGGACGCCTATAACGGGAAGGTGTGTCTTTGCTGCAATAACACCTGGTAGATGGGCTGCCATCCCAGCACAGGCAATAATCACCCCAAATCCATTTTCCTCTGCCTTCTGTGAAAATTCTACTACCTTATCCAGTGTCCTGTGTGCTGAGAGTACCATTATATCATAGGGAATCCCAAATCTATCAAGAATTTCTTTTGCCCCTTCAATATACTCCATATCATTTTTACTTCCAATAATAATCGCTACTTTTTTACCCATATCTCTTTCATCCTCCTTATACCCTCTATTATTTTATCTTCTGGTAGTGTAATAGAAAATCTCAGATAACCTTCTCCTGATGGGCCGAAACCAATACCTGGAGTTGCTACTATTCCTGCCTCTTCAAGGAGATAACTTGCTGTTTCTATTGAGCTGCCCTGTATCTTTAACCAGCAGTAGAAAGTTCCCTTCGGCATATCTATTTCAAATCCTGCCTCTTTCAAACCATCAACCAATATATTCATCCTCTTTTTATAGATAGCCCTCAGTTCTTTAACACTTTCCTGACTCCCTGTAATTGCCTCTATACCTGCAAATTGTATTGCTTCAAAAGTTCCTGAATCAATATTCTCTTTTATCTTTGCAAGTGCAGAGATAATTTTATTGTTTCCACATACCCAGCCAATACGCCAGCCAGTCATATTGTATGTCTTTGAAAGGGAGTGAAACTCTATCCCAACATCTTTTGCTCCCGGTAAAGATAAAAAACTCACAGGTTTTTCTCCAAAATATATCTCACTGTAAGCCGCATCATATACAAGTACTATCTCATTTTTTTTACAGAACTTTATTGCTTCTATTAAAAAATCCCTATCTACAAAAGCAGCGGTTGGATTATTAGGATAGTTAAGAAAAAGTATTCTTGCCTTTTCAAGAATATCACCAGGTATTTTCTCTATATCTGGAAGAAAGCCATTCTCTGCTTTAAGTGGCATAAAAAATGGAGTTCCTTCTGCAAGTATGGTTCCAATGTGATATACAGGATATCCTGGTTCCGGTACAAGAGAGATATCTCCTGGATTTAACAGCGCCCAGGGAAGGTGTGCAATCCCTTCTTTAGAGCCGATTAAAACCAGTATCTCTTCATCAGGATTAAGTTTCACTTCATAGTTTTTTTTATAAAAGTCAGATATTGCTTTTCTAAAAGCTGGGGTCCCTTTTCCTATAGGATATCTATGAAAAGACGGATTTTCAACGCCTTTTTTCATCGCATCTATTATATTTTCCGGTGTGGGCAGGTCAGGGTCTCCTATACCGAAGTCAATAATATTAACTCCTTCTGATATTAACTCCTTCTTTTTTCTATCTATCTCTGCAAAGAGATATGGTGGTAGTTTCTGAAGTCGTTTACTTACCTCAAACATTGGTTACCTCCTCTATCAGATTTTGCATATTGTAAAAACCCGCTGGCTTATTTTTCAGAAAAGAAGCCGCTTTCAGTGCCCCGGAAGCAAATGCCTCTCTATTATAACATCTATGGGATAATTCTATTATTTCACCCTTACCACCAAAATATACATAATGTTCCCCGACAATATCTCCCAATCTGAGGGAATGTATCCCTATCTCTTCAAAAGTCCTTGCTCCTGTTATACCTTCTCTACCATATTTTACCACTTTCTCAACATCCCTTCTGGAAACCTGGCATATAATATCTGCTATCTTTTTTGCAGTTCCGCTCGGTGCATCTTTTTTTAAATTATGATGCACCTCAGATATTTCTATTTCATACTCTTTTAAAAGGTCTGCTGAAAACCTTATTATCTCAAAAAAAAGATTTACGCCTATGCTCATATTGGGTGAATAAAACACTGGGATATAAGAAGACGCTTTCTTCAAAGACATCATCTGGTCATTACTGAAACCTGTCACCCCTGTAACAAAGGGAATATTTTTATCAATACAGATTTCTAAATGTTTTATTGCTGAGTCAGGCGTTGAAAAATCAATTACAACTTCATCTCCACTTATTACATCTGACAATGAATCTGAAATAGGTATTCCCTGTTGATTTAATTTTCCTGCAATAGGATGCCCTTTATATTCAATACCGGATTTTACTTCAAACTTATCTTTATTTTCAATAGCAAGTTTAATAATAAGAGAGCCCATCTTCCCTGCTGCACCACACACTATTATTTTCGTTTTCTCTTCCATTTATACCTCCTGCTCTTTACATGCTAAGATAAACGCTTCTATGTTTTCCAGTGGAACCTCAGGTTCCAGAATATGTGTTGGGGAGATTATAAGAGCGCCGTCATATCCTAATTCCTTCTTTCTCTGCCTTACAACATTTTTTACATCTTCAGGAGAACCAAAGGGCATTGTTGTCTGTGTACCTATGGTACCATCAAACACCAGATATCTTCCATAGTCCTTTTTTATTTTTACAAGGTCAAGACATTCAGGTTGTAAAGGATTTAGAATTGTCAGTCCTATCTCTATCATTTCAGGTATAATAGCAGCCATGTTTCCATCACTGTGATACCATATTTGAATATCTGGTTTAATGGACTTTGCTGCAGAATATACTTTTGCCCATCTTTCTTTCATAAATCTTCTCCACATAGGAAGTGAGAACATCAGTGTATTCTGGTTTGCTACATCATCTCCTGTTGTTATAACATCAACACCTGCTAAAGCAGCAAGTTTTGCTATATTTAGATTTCTTTCCATAAACCTGTCCAGTATATACTCACACCATTCAGGTCTTTCTATCATATCCATTAAGAACTCTTCATAACCCCTTACCTGCCAGGCATTTTCATACATATGGACTACCCATGTTACTGCAACCCTTCCATTTTTATGTGCCTCTTCTACCTTTTCTTTCATACCAGTAATTTCAAAGTTATCTTGTGGTAGATAAGGAAACTCTTCTATATCTTTAAATGTCCTTGCATTCCTTAAAGGACTTATACATCCAGTAAAATGATAAAACTTAGCAGGAATTTCAAGTACTCCTAAAGAATTTATAAATGCCCCTTCAGGTTTCTCAATATCTTTAAAGTATTTTGAAAAATCAGGTTGTTCCTCTTTCCCTGTATAAAGTGGCTGTACATAAACAGGGTTATACATACCAAATAAATTTTTTATATCTTCATCTTTTTCAACTCCATATTTTAACTTTATTTTTTTTATCAATTCAGGGGTAAAATTAGCATAAAAAAGAAATTCAGAATGTGGTTGATGTGAAACAGTTGCTCTGAAAATTTCAAGTTGGGTCACTTTATCCTCCTTATATCTGCTCCAAGTCCTG
>JAMWBP010000057.1 GCA_023819365.1 Candidatus Omnitrophota bacterium | reverse complement strand
TAGAACCAGGAGAGACGATTGTTGTGCCTTTTGAGATAAAAGAGAGAAAGAGGACTGTGTTAAGAGATATCATCCAGATGTTTTATCATTTAAGTTTAGGTCTCTCCGTGTATTAACAGAAAAGATTGCAGATTAAATAATGGAAAAAATAAATAACAGAAAAGGGAAAAATCCAGTTGCACATATCAAGTTTGTTATTGTTTTTTATATTATCACCCTTTTACTGGTCTCTTTTACATACTGGGTCTATCCCAAGTACTATAAAGCAAGTGCAAGTATCCTTCAGCCACCGGAAAGAGAACTAAAGATTGAAACAGGTGGCTCTGAGATTTCTGAAAAGATGCTCTCACAGTTAAGGACAAATACAGAACTTTTCTTTTCAATCCTTAAAAGCAGGAGTATGAAAGATGCCATTATAGAGAGGTTCAACCTTATAGATGCATACAATGTGGGTAATATTGACCGTGCGAGAGAAAAGTTTGATAAACTTACAAACATCTCTCTTACAAAAGAAAAGGTAATTGAGATAACTGTTGTGGATAGAGAACCAGAAAGGGCTGCAGATATAGCAAATTTCTTTATACAGCGACTGGATGAAACAATAAAAGCAATCAGTATTACCACTGCAAAGCAGGACAGGATATTTATAGAAAGCCGACTTAAAGAAACAGAAAATACGATAAAATCACTTGAAGAAAAACTTGCAGGTATAAAAAACAGAGAGAAACTTGTAGCGGATAAAGAATTGAATCAGGTGACACATATGGCAGGAAAGATTATGGAAGAACTTATCAGTAAAAAACTTGAACTTCAGAAAAAAGGAGAAGTACTGAAGAGTGACACCATTGAAATGGTTCTTCTAAAAAAAGAGATACAGAACCTTGAGACAACACTATCACGGTTACTGTCCTCAGAGGATGAGATTACAGGAATGTTAAGAGAACTAAAGACACAGGAAGAGGTATATAAGTTCCTCACAGCAAAATTAGAAGAGGCGAAGATTAATGAGGCACGCGATACACCTGTGGTTCAAGTTCTTGATTACGCTGTTGTCCCGCACAAGATATATAAACCAGATATCAAGGGGCTGTTAGTTATCCAGGGGATTGCTTCTGGACTGCTGGCAATTATAATATTCTTCCTTGACCTTCTTAGATATTTGGGAAGTATATAGAAATTACAACTCTTCCTTCACCCCTTTATCCTCTCCCCGATGGGGAGAGGGTTCGGATGAGGGGAATCTCGGGTAGAGAGAGATTGTAGGGTAGCATTTCACTTTTGCTGCCCAGAAATTGATTTGCCTTATCCTTATGGAATCTGGTAATATAATACCATTGAGAGTTTTTTAGAGGAGCTAGTATGTATCTTGTTCTTGCAAGAAAGTATAGGCCTAAAAATTTTGATGAGGTATGGGGACAGAAACACATTACCGAGGTATTGAAGAAATCTATAAAAGAAGGACGAATTGCCCATGCATACCTTTTTGCAGGGCCAAGAGGTACAGGGAAAACATCTGTTGCAAGGGTTTTTGCCAAGGCATTAAACTGTGAACAGGGTCCTACTGTTAAACCATGTGACAAATGTGAGATATGCAGAACTATCACGGCAGGAAGTTCTATGGATGTCCTTGAGATAGATGCAGCTTCAAACAGGGGTATAGACGAGATAAGAAGTTTACGGGAGAATGTGAATCTTACACCTTCAAATTCAAGATTTAAGATATACATTATTGATGAGGTCCATATGCTCACTGAACCTGCATGGAACGCTCTTTTAAAAACACTTGAGGAACCACCTCCCTATGTCAAGTTTTTCCTGGCAACAACAACACCGGAAAAGATCCCTTCTACCATTATATCCAGATGCCAGAGGTTTAATTTCAAGCCATTTAAGTATGAAGAACTTGTAGAAAAATTGGAGGAGATATGTAGAAAAGAGGGCTTTACGATAGAAAAAGAGGCACTTAAAGAAATATATGAATTTTCAGGTGGCTCTATGAGAGACGCATTGAGTATGCTTGACCAGCTTATCGTAAATGCAGAAAATAATAATATATATTATCAAGATGTTAAAGAATTCCTTGGTCTGGTGGAAGAAAAAAGTATAGCAGAGATACTAATACTTGTAAGAGAAAAGGATATAAAAAAACTGCTATCTCTCTTTCATACTCTCCTTTCAGAAGGGAAAGACCCTGCAATTATACTTGAGGGAATCATCAAAAAGTTCAAGGGTATCATACTCAGAAGAATAGAACAAGATGAAAGTCCTATCAGTGAACAAGATAAAAAACTATACCTTTCCTTTAATGACGTTGATACAGAAACCTTATTGAATGGAGTGTCTACTGTGATTGAGTATAAAAATCGCCTCCATATGGAGAACATACCTATTGTCCTCTCTGAAATACTCCTTATCAAACTGGCTCATATACTCGGAAAGAAAACTACTCTACCACAGAAGAATATTGAGAGAAAGGATGCGGAGTTATTATCTGAAAAAAGCCATACTATAAATGAAGGAGACATATTCTCTCAAGATAAGGAAGATAAAAAAAAGAGCCACCATCCTGACAAGGAAGCAAAACAAGAAGAGATACCAGTCCAGAGTGAACAAGAGGTATTAAATAAGTGGAAAGATATCCTCTTAGAGATTAAAAAGGCAAGACCTACACTTGAAGCAGCACTTAGAGAAGGGACACCTATAAAATTTAAGGATAACACCCTGTTTATTAGTTTCAGTAAAAAATATGAGTTTCACAAATCACTTATTGAAAACAAGCACAGTAATATAAAGAGCATTGAAGATGTCCTGGTAAGGATAACAGGAATAAAGGATATAAAGGTAAGTTTGGTAAGTGAAGGCAAGTATACATCACCACTGGATAACGGTGAAATTAAAAAGATAGTAGAGTTTTTTGGAGGAGAGATAGTAAATGTGGAGGAGTAATGGGAAACATATTTGATAGTTTAAAGCAGATAGGACAGTTGAGACATCAGGCAGCTCAGTTTGAACGACTTTTACGTTCAAAAACAGTTGAGGTCTCTTCACCAAGAGGAGAACTCAAACTTGTTGTTAATGGAAAGATGGAACTGATTTCTATTGAGATATCTCCTGATGTCTTGAAACCCGAAAATAAGGAGTATCTTGAGAAACTCTTCAGGAATACATTTGCATCAGCACAGAAAGAGATAGAAAAAGTCATATCTGCTGAAGTAAAGTCAACCCTGGGGTTTTAAAATGGCATATTATCCTGAAAATGTAGAAAAACTCATAGAGAAACTTATAAAATTTCCAGGGATAGGACCAAGAAGTGCAGAAAGAATTATCTACTATATTCTTAACGAGAAAGAAGATATTATCTTGTCTCTCGCAGAAAATCTTATCTCTGTAAAAAAAGATATCCATCTATGTAAAAAATGTTTTAATCTTTCTGAAAGTGAAGTATGCAATATATGCAGAGATGAGAAAAGAGAAAAGATTTTATGTGTGGTTGAGAAAGTGAATGACCTAATCCTTATAGAAAAGACAGGATTTAAAGGGCTATACCATGTACTCGGAGGAACTATCTCTCCACTTGAAAAGATATCTCCTGACAAACTTACTATTCCACAGTTGATAGAGCGCCTCAAGAAAGAACCTGTACAGGAGGTTATCATTGCTACAAATCCAACACCAGAAGGAGAAGAGACAGCAACTTACATTTCTGGGATACTAAAAGGTATGGGGATAAAACACTCTCGTTTAGGATATGGACTTCCTGTTGGTGCAGAAATAGAATATGTGGGTATACAGACACTCAAGAGAGCAATTGAGAATAGAAAAACACTATTTTGAATTTACTTTTGCCTTTTGACTTTAAATATAGAATATGTATTATACCATACTCTATACACTGATGGCTTTTATGGGACGGTGTTTTCCTCTGCCTCTGTTATACTGGATTGCAAGAAGAACAGCCGAGTTCAGATATATCATACAGAAAGATACAAGAAAAATAGTTCAACAGAATATTCGTATTGTACTTGATTATAAAAAAGCAGTGGATGGGATTTCCTATACAGAAAAGGAACTCAACCGTCTTGTCAAAAATGCATTTTACAATTTTGGGATATATCTCGCAGATTTTTTTTATATACCAAGATGGAATAAAAAGATGGTTGAAAAGAAGGTAAGGATTGAAAATATACAACTTCTTGATGAATATCTAAAGTCAGGAAACGGAGTAATTGCACTCACAGGACATATAGGCAACTGGGAACTATCAGGTGTTGTTGCTTCTATACTCGGATATAAGGTTACAGCAGTTGCTATCCCCTACCTGAATATGTCTGTGACAGGAATATGTAAGAGAATAAGGAATTCCAGAGGGCTGGAAGTAATCCTTACAGGGGAAAATCCTAAAAAACTCTTAAAGACATTGAAGGAAAACAGGGTTCTTGCAGTTCTTGGAGACAGGGTCTTCACAGAAAAGGGGATGCGCGTGAAATTTTTAGGTATTGATACAGTACTTCCACGTGGTCCGGCAACTCTTTCAATAAAGACAAATACCCCGCTTGTTGCTGGTTTCCTTGTAAGGGAAGGGGGAAAATACAGGTTTTTCTTTCAGAGAATACCCATGCCCCCTTCTTCTATAACAGAGGAAGAAAAGATTGATTTTCTCGTTTCTCAAGGTGCAAAGGTAATAGAGAGGGTTATTATAAACTATCCTGACCAGTGGCTAAACTTTACTCCTGTTATTCATCTTCAGGATAACCCCTCTGCGCCATCTCAAAGATTTTAAAGCCCTTATCCAGTCGTTCTTCATAATCATTGGGATTAACTGGCAAAACCTCATCATCTTCATTATTATGGCAATAATCTAAATCACCTAATCTCTTCCCTCTCCTTCGTAGTTCGTATAACTTCTCAAGGATCTCATTATTAATAAAAGTCAGATATATATGACCCATCCTTATCACCTCCTTTAACGGAATTAAAGACAACAAAAGCCCAGCGTAATGATAAAAATAAATACATAATAATTCCACAATCACAGATGAACTTTGTTTTCCGGAAAGATAATCAGAATGGCTATTATTTTTTATTTCTACTTCAATTTTCAAAGAGCATTTTCTTTCTTCTACTCTATATTACCTTTTTTAAACCTATCTGTCAACAAAACGCATAAAATTTTTCCTACACAACCCTACCGGCACTGCAAAGATAAAGAAGACAAAAGAGGAAAGGTCTCTAACAAAACTGGAACTTTCAAATAACTTTTGACTTATAATACTCTGATACATCAAATATGCCACCGCTTTTTTCATAAAAGTCAGGGGTAAGGTGGAAGATACCATCAACAGGGACCACCCACTCTGCTTCAGGAAAAGGGTGCCTCTGGATAAGCTTTCCCCAGTCCCCGTAGTGCTGGTGTCCGTTTGATTCAACAACAGGTATTTTAAGCCCCGGGAGTGGTTTAAGGCGAGAGGCAAGATTTTTATTCCAATCAACAAGCGGTGGTATAACTGTAAGGTCTGCACAGAAATAGTCCATACCTAATCTCTCTGCCTCCGTGCCAAGGAGCAACTGTTCATTACTTACCCCGTACAGGTATTCGACCGCGAAAGAGGTGTGACGCTGGGAAAGCTGTCGC
>JAMWBP010000056.1 GCA_023819365.1 Candidatus Omnitrophota bacterium | reverse complement strand
CCCCCGTGCCTCCAGAACAGTTCCTTTTGTAAGTAAAGTAATAGGTGTGCCGCTTGCAAAACTTGCAACAAAAATAATGATTGGTAAGACACTGAAAGAATTGGGCTTTGTTAAAGAAGTTTATGTGGACTATTTTGGAGTAAAGGAATCCGTATTTCCTTTTATAAGATTTCCAGGTGTTGATGCTGTCTTAGGTCCTGAGATGAAGTCAACAGGAGAGGTTATCGGTATAGATAAGACATTTGAGATGGCATATGCAAAGAGTCAGATAGCCGCTGGACAAAAACTTCCCCTTTCAGGTACTGTATTTATAAGTGTCAGAGACAGAGATAAAGAGGCAATTATACCGATTGCAAAAGGATTTCAAGAACTGGGATTTAAAATTATGGCAAGTAAGGGAACAGGAAAACTTCTTATAGAAAATGGTATAGAGACGACAATAGTCCCCAAAATTTATGAAGCAGAACGTCCCAATGTACTTGATTATATAAAAAACAACCAGATATCACTTATTATTAATACCCCTTCCGGAAAGAAGCCAAAGAGAGATATTACTTCCATAAGAAGCATAGCAGTGAGTAGAAATATCCCACTTATAACTACAATCCCAGGTGCAAAAGCCACCCTTGTAGCTATAAAAAAATTGAAGGGAAATGAGATAACTGTGAGAAGTATTCAGGAATACCATAGAGATATATAGAATAAATGGTTGGGATAATAAACTATGGGGCAGGTAATATACGCAGTGTATGTTCATCAATAATTGCCTGCGGGAAAAAAGTTTTTCTTATAGAAGGGTGGCATCTCTTTAAAAAAGCGAAGATAATTATCCTTCCCGGGGTTGGTGCTTTTGATGATGGGATGAAAGTCCTTTCTCTAAAGGGTATAATAAAACCTTTAATAGAAGAGATAAATAATGGTAAGCCATTTCTTGGAATATGTTTGGGATTGCAGATGCTTTTTTCTTATAGTGAGGAAGGGGATTGTAAAGGGCTTGGAATTATGAAGGGAAAGGTTAGAAAATTCAGGGTAAAAAATAATGAGATGAAGGTCCCACATATGGGATGGAACAGAGTGAAACTTTTAGATTCAGAAGACACTCTTTTTTTCAATATAGGTGATAATCAATACTTCTACTTTGCCCATTCATATTATGTAGAACCTGATGACAGTTCTATTGTTGCAGGCAGAACAAATTACGGTATAGAATTTGCATCATTTATAAAAAAAGATAATATAGTGGGTGTCCAGTTTCATCCTGAAAAAAGTGGAGATAATGGTATAAAGTTTTTAAAAAATTTTCTGGAGGGAAAATGGCTGCGATAAGGATTATTCCCTGTTTAGATGTAAAAGACGGTAAGGTAGTTAAAGGTGTGCATTTTGAAAATTTAAGAGAGGCAGGAGACCCCGTAGAGCATGCTTCTTTTTATAGCAAAGAGAATGCAGATGAGATTGTTTTTCTGGATATTAGTGCTACGATAGAAGGAAGGAAGACAATGGTGGATGTAGTTAAAAATGTCTCTGATGTTGTTTTTATACCTATGACAGTTGGTGGTGGAATAAGAAATGTAGAGAATATAGAAGAACTTTTAAAAGCAGGGGCAGATAAAATATCTATAAACACATCTGCAGTAAAAACTCCAGAACTTATAAAGGAAGGAGCAAAAAGATTTGGTAGTCAGTGTATTATAGTTGCTATTGATGCCAAAAGAGCAGGGAAAGGAAGGTGGGAGGTCTATATAGAAAGTGGTAAAACACCTACAGGACTGGATGCAGTTGAGTGGGCAAAAAAGGTTCAGGATTTAGGTGCTGGGGAGGTTTTGCTCACCAGTATAGATATGGATGGAACACAAAAAGGATATGACATAGAACTTACTAAAGCAGTGGCAGAAAGTATCAGTATTCCTGTTATTGCTTCAGGTGGTGCTGGGACTCTTGAACATATGTCAGATGTTATAATCAAGGGTAAGGCAAGTGCTGTTTTGCTTGCTTCTCTCCTTCACTTTAGGAAATATACTATAAGACAGATAAAAGAGTTCCTTAAAGACAAGGGAATTGAAGTCCGTTAGTTCTTAAGGGATAGGTTTTGCTTCCGTAGGGTTCTGGTAGTAAGAAGAAAGAGAAAAACCTTGAGGCAGAGGGATGTGTCCAAAAGATGTTACAAAGTATAAGATAAAAAAGATACTTCTTTTATGCCCGGGATGTTTAGGTGACAATCTTCTTCTAAGTCCCTCAATTAAGAAGGTAAGGGATACATTTAAAGATGCTGAGATAGATATAGTTGTAGAAAGACAGGTAGTTGAATTTGCTGAGGGGAATCCATGGTTTTCTCATTATTATATATTCCAAGGTGGGAAAAGATTAAATAGATTGATCAATATAATAAAATTAATCAATAAACTCAGGTCAGAAAGATATGACCTTATAATTGCCTTTAAAAACTCTATTCTTCCCTTTTTCATAAAAGGCAGATACCGTCTAACTTTCTTTTTTAAAGAGTTTTTTTCAGAAAAGACATATACCCATGAAGCAGAACGACATTTGAATTTTCTGGTTCCCTTTTTTGGCAATGCTATGGGAAATATATCTCTTTATTTCCCTGTGTCTAAAAAAGATAGAAATGATTTAGAGATATTTTTGAAAACAATTGGGATAAAACCGGTAGATAGAATAGTTGTTTTCAATCCTGGAGGCAGAGAAAAAAAGAGATTGTCTGAAGAAAAGTTCGCAGAGATAGGAAAAACACTTATTAAAAGGTATGACTCCCTTAAAATTATAATTGTAGGTGCTGACTACGAAGAAAAAATTGGAGAAAAGATAAAAGAACTTATTGGAAGCGATAATGTATTTAACCTTTCAGGAAAGACGACACTTAAACAACTTGCTGCCCTTTTGGGAAGGGCATCCCTTATGATTACAAATGATACTGAAACACTCCATCTTGCAAGTGCTATACACTGTCCTACAGTTGCTATATTCGGTCCTACCAGTCCATACAGATATGGACCTATTGGAACAAAAAATATAATAATTCACAGTGATATACCCTGTTTCCCCTGCAATGAAAAGAGAAGATGCAGGAAGGACTATCTCTGTATGAAACAGATTTCCTCGGAAGAAGTTATAAAAGCAGCAATGTTATTACTTGATGAGAAAGAACAGCCACTCCTGTTTGACATATAATATGTATATAGTATTTAGATATGGATGTAGATACACAGAGGGAGAGTTTAACAAACTTATTAAAGAAGAAAAATCCTTTCGTGAAGGAAATCTTGAAAGGCAGGAAGATTTAATTTAGAAAAATGACTAAAGTTATGCGTTTGATATTTTTGAAGAGAAAATAATAAGAATGAAAGTACTTTTTATAGCAAGGTGGTTTCCTGAAGGGGGGAACTACAGCGGGATATTTATAAAAGAACATGCACTTGCTGTCTCAAAATTCTGTGAAGTTGCTGTTATTTATGGGGAAAGGAGAAAATGGCAAAAGGAAAGATACTGGTTTTCTTTTTCTATTGAGGATGGTTTAAGGATTTTACGGTTTACATATAGAGAGATTCCTTTTTTTCTTTTCCCCCCCTATCCTTCTTATGTAAATGGGGTTGTTCTTGGGTTTGAAAAATTTTTATCTGAAGGATTTAAACCTGACATTGTCCATGCCAATGAATATAGGACAGGTATCCCCGCATATATTATAAAAAAGAGATATGGTATACCCTATGTCCTTACTGAACATTCTACGCATTTTGCCCAGAAGACAATAGATAAAAAGAGAATAAAGAGGGCACAGGTAGGGATGGAAAATGCTGCTCTGGTTTTACCTGTAAGCAATTCATTAAAAGAGGATATTCTTTCTTATGGTATTAAAGGAATCTTTAAGATAGTTCCCAATGCTGTTTCTGACGATTTTTATTATAACCCTGAAATGAGGAATACATCAGGGATAAAAAAGATCTTATGTGTGGCTGCTATGCGTCCTACTAAAAATATTCCTAATCTTATTAATGCCTGTAAAGTTATTCATAGTATCCGTCAGGACTGGTCACTTAATATAATAGGGGAAGGATGGAAGATGGGAGAATATAAAGAAATGGTCCACAACTTTTCTCTGGACGAGTTTATACACTTCCTTGGTGGGAAACAGAAGCCAGAGATAGCAAAGATGATGCAAACATCTGACTTTTTTGTACTACCAAGTAATTATGAAACATTCGGCGTGGTTTTGATAGAAGCATTAGCTTGTGGATTACCTGTGGTTGCTACAAGGGTGGGGGGAGTACCTGAAATAATAAATGATACCAATGGAATACTTGTAGAACCGGATAATCCTGAGGAACTTGCAAAGGCAATGCTCTATATGATGGATAATTCAGATAGATATGATAGACAAAAAATCTCCCTTGACGCTAAAAATAAATACTCCTATGATGTAATTGGGGAAAAATTAATTTCTATCTATGAAAAAATAATCTCTTACCCAAGAGTACCTAAAGGTTAAGTTTTTTTAATTCTGTATATATTCTCTCGTAAGATTTTCCATCATAAAAAGCAAAAAAATTTTCCTTTATCTTAGTGCGCTCATCTTTAAACAATTCTGGATTTTTAACAAACTGTTCCAACCAGTATAGAAATTCCTTTTGTGTTTTAATTTTTGGTCCCGGAGTAATTTCGTCGTAGTTATACAACAGCCCTCTTTCTTTTTCATAATCTTCTCTATCATATGGGATAAATATAATTGGTCTATCCAGGATTAGAAAATCAATAAATATAGAGGAGTAGTCGGTTATAAGAATATCAATATCAGGTAATAACTCTGTGGTATCTTCATATTTTGTCCAGTCAAGAAAAGATATATTTTCTGAAATATGTTGCAGAATATCCACAGGAATATAAAAAGGGTATTTGTTATAATGATAGTGTGGCCTCAAATAAATTTTAATGTTGTAATCTTTAAGGAATGATTTAAGCAAAGGGATATTTATATCAGGAAAAGGGAAAAAAATTGTTTTTGTTGTTTTTCTAAATGTAGGAGCATAAATAATTTTTCTATCTGTTCTATTGGTTGAAGGAGTAATATTAAACAGGAAATCGTGTCTTGGTAATCCGACAATTTTGATTTTTTTAGGGTCTATTCCCGTACACAAAGATATATTTTCTTTATCTTTTTCGGAACTTGCTATTATAAAAGTATAAGTAGAAAATTTTTTAGGTAAATATTTTTTTTCTTTAGAAGATTTTTGAGGATCTGTAAGAGACTTATTTTTAAAATTTACAGCATGCCATAGTAATATTAAACATCGTTTTTTCTTATACAGTTTATCAAAATCGCGTATAATACCATGGGTAAAAAAAATTGTTTTGGCTCTTAATATAGTCCATATCCCTCTTAATGAATATTGATACAAAAGGTTTTCACTATCTATTTTGGTAAGCAGTGAGTTGTATATATTCTTATTGGAGCAATACCAAAAAATTTTAAATTGTGTGTTATAGTGTTTTAAGAAACTTAAAAACAGATATTTTGAATTATCGTAAAATAATCCACCCCCTCGTGTTGTAAAAATAAGAAATTTTTTATTTTTAGGGATAAGAATATCAAGAAATAAAAATATCTTTCGCAATATGCTTTGAAATAAATTGTTTAAGGTATGCATAAAACTTTTTTGCT
>JAMWBP010000055.1 GCA_023819365.1 Candidatus Omnitrophota bacterium | reverse complement strand
AATTCATTGCACGATGTAGTGGTATGATTTATCACATATAGTTAAACTATTACATTTGCATTATAGGAGATATAGATGGGAGAAGAAGAGAAGATTATCCCGGTTGGTATTGAAGAGGAGATGAAGACATCATACATTGATTATGCAATGAGCGTAATCATTGGGAGGGCATTGCCTGATGTCAGAGATGGGCTTAAGCCAGTCCACAGAAGAATACTTTATGGTATGCTTGAACTTGGTGTGGAGCCGGGCAAACCATTCAAGAAGTCCGCAAGAATAGTAGGTGAGGTAATGGGGAAATATCATCCCCATGGTGATGCCCCTATATATGAGTCAATAGCAAGGATGACACAGGACTTCTCTTTAAGATATCCACTGATAGAAGGACAGGGAAACTTTGGCTCAATAGATGGAGACCCACCTGCTGCTATGAGATATACAGAGGCACGCCTTACACATCTTGCTATGGAATTACTTGCTGATATAGAGAAAGAAACAGTAGAGTTCATCCCAAACTTTGATGAATCGCTTTTAGAACCTGTAGTTTTACCAAGCAGGATACCAAATCTTCTTATAAATGGTTCTTCAGGTATTGCTGTTGGTATGGCAACAAATATTCCTCCCCATAACATCGTAGAGGTGGTGAATGCTTTAATAAAGGTAATAGAAAGTCCGGATATTACAATAGAAGAGATTATGACAATTCTTCCCGGTCCTGACTTTCCTACGGGTGGAATTATATGTGGCAGAGAAGGAATCAGGGCAGCATACACCACAGGTAAGGGGATAATAACAATAAGAGGGAAGGTAGAGGTTGAGGAAGAAAGCAGTAAAAAAGAGGCAATAGTTATAAAAGAGATCCCTTATGAAGTGAATAAAGCACGGCTTGTGGAACAGATAGCAGGACTGGTAGAGGAAAATAAAATCAATGGTATTATTGAGGTAAGGGATGAGTCAGACAAGGAAGGTATGAGGATAGTACTTGAAGTAAGAAAAGGAGAAGATGTAGATATTATCATTAACCAGTTATATAAATATACTGCACTTCAGTCATCATATGGCATAATCAATCTTGCGCTTGTTAACCAGCAACCGAAACTACTTAATATAAAACAGATGCTGGAACTCTTTCTGGACCACAGAAAGGAGATTATACTCAGGCGTACCAGATATGAACTTCGCAGGGCAGAGGAAAGGGACCATATTGTTTCAGGACTTATTATCGCCCTTGATAATCTTGATAAGGTCATTACCCTTATCAGAAATTCTAAAACAGTTGAAGATGCGAGGGACGGACTTGTGAAAAAATTCAAGATGAGCGAAAAACAGGCACAGGCAGTCCTTGCAATGCCACTGTCCCGACTCACAGGGCTGGAAAGAGAAAAGATAATGGAAGAGAAAGAGCAACTGGCAAAGACCATAAAGGAACTAAAAGAGATACTTGCCAGTGAAGAAAAGGTGAAGACGATTATAAAACAGGAACTAAGAGAGATTCAGAAAAAATATGGAGATAAGCGGAAGACAGAGATAGGAACCCCTATTGAGGAATTTGATGAGATGGACCTTGTCAGACCAGAGGATATTGTTGTTACTGTCTCTTCTGAGGGGTATATAAAGAGGAGCCCTTTAGATGCATACAGAAGACAGAGAAGGGGTGGAAAAGGTATGGTAGGTGTAAAAACAAAGGAAGAGGACTTTGTTAAACATCTTTTTATCTGCTCTACGGTTGATACAATACTCTTTTTTACAGAGAAAGGTATGGTTCACTGGTTAAGGGGGTATCTTATCCCTGAAGCAGGAAGGAGTGCTAAGGGCAAACCTATAGTAAATCTTTTAAGGATAGACCCAGGAGAGAAAATATCAGCGGTAATACCGGTAAAGGAATTTTCAGAGGACAAATTCCTCCTGATGATTACTAAAAATGGTATGGTAAAAAAGACCACATTAAATTCTTACAGCAGACCAAGAAAAGGTGGGATTATAGGTATAGGATTGAAAGAAAAAGATAGACTTATAGATGTCCACCTTACAGATGGAACTCAGGATGTCTTTTTAAGTACAAGGCACGGACTTGGCATAAGGTTTTCAGAAAAAGAGGTAAAACCAGTTGGCAGAGCAGCAATAGGGGTAATAGGGATAAGGTTTAAAAAGAAAGAAGATGAGGTTGTTGGCTGTGAGATATGCCCACCAGAAGAGAAAGAGAGGTCTCTTTTTACAGCCACATCAAAGGGTTTTGGCAAAAGGACAATGGTACACCACTACAGGAGACAGCACAGAGGAGGCAAAGGCATTATAGATATAAAGACAGGCGGAAGGAATGGTTATGTGGTAGGTATCAAATCAGTAAGGCCCGGGGATGAAGTTATGCTCATTACTATGGGAGGTATTATTATAAGGATGAAGGTTGATGATATCAGGGCTGTTGGTAGAAATACATTTGGGGTTAAACTTATCAACCTTTCTCCTGGTGATACGATAGTTGATATGGCTCTGGTATCAAAAGAAGATGAAGAACTTTGAGGTAGTTGAGCATACTGCAGATACAGGTGGAAAGATATATGGTAAAGATATCAAAGAGTTATTTATCAATGCAACTAAACTCTTATATTTTCTGGCAGGAATTACACAATATGAAAGGATAGAGGAGATTATAAGTATAGAATTGTCCAGTGAGACAATTGAAGAGTTGCTTGTAAAATTTTTGAATGAGTTGATATACTATATGGATGTTAAAAAGATAGGGGGAGAGATTAAAAAAATATATATCCAGAAAAAAGGGAAGATATTTAATCTTCATTGTGAGATGTTAGGGAGAAAGGTATCTGTAAAAAGGGAGATAAAAGCAGCAACATATCACAACCTTAAGGTCAAAAAAGAAAAAGGTATTTTCTCATCAAAGATAATATTTGATATTTAGGAGGAACTAAATGAATAAAAAAGATAAGAAGTATTACCTTGAACTTTTAAATAGAGAAAAAGAGAGAATTTTTAAAAATTTAGGGTATCTCAAAGAAGGAATTGGTTCCGGTGAAAAAGGGATACCTACCCATATCGCTGATTATGGTACAGATGAATTTGAAAAAGGGCTTGATATTAATCTTTCAGATGAAGAAAGAAAAATCCTTGAGAAGATAGACATTGCAATAGAAAAATTAGACAAGAATACCTATGGGATCTGTGAGTCCTGTGGTAAAAAAATAAGTTCTTCCAGATTAAAAGCACTTCCCTATGCAAGATATTGTATAAATTGTCAAAGAGATAAGGAAAAAGGTGGCAGATAAGTACAGATGGTTTTTTTTAACGGTTTCTCTGTCTGTTTTTGTTGACAGATTGTCCAAATATCTCGTAGTTCAATTTCTATCGGACATCGGTTCGTTTTCCATATTCAGATACTTCTCCTTTACCCTTGTGAAAAACAGAGGCCTATGTTTTGGAATTCTCAATAACCTGAATTTAAGAAACTTTATTGTTATTGCTTCTTTCATTATCGCCACGGGAATCTTCTTTTGTCTTAAAAGATATGTCAAGGAGAAACAGATTGCTATTGCTTTGGGATTAATAGATGGTGGAATTATAAGCAATCTTATAGACAGAATAAGTATAGGTGCTGTAATTGACTTTATCAATTTCCATATCTGGCCTGTATTTAATCTTGCAGATACTTGTATTGTTTCCGGTGTGTTTATTGTATTGGTTAACCATTTTAAGAGAGGGAAATATGCATCCGGAGTTTCTAAAAATAGGTAGTTTTGTTATATACTGGTATGGTGTATTTGTCGCTGCAGGGGTACTTGTTGGGGGTTTTATATTCCAGAAGACCGCTTATAAACAGGGTTATTCTACTCAATTTATCTCAAATCTTTTATTCTGGGTTGTTGTCTGGGGGTTGATAGGTGGCAGGTCTTTACATATATTAGTCCATATATCCTATTACTACAGAAATCCCTTTGATATACTCAGGATAAGAAACGGTGGCTTAGCGGTTGAAGGGGCAGTGATTACAGTTCTTATATTTCTTATTGTTTATTCCCGGATGAAAAAGTTTAACCTAAGAGAATTACTTGATATCATTGCCCTTTCCACTCCTTTAGGCCAGGCAATCGGAAGATTCGGATGTTTCTTAAATGGTTGCTGTTATGGAAAGCCGACAGATATATTTTTTGGTGTAAAATTCCCTTTTTCTGTTAAAAAAGTACATCCTACTCAGTTGTATTACTCAGCACTGTATATCCTGCTTTTCTTTTTTCTAAGGGCACTTTATAAAAGACGACTTAAACCCGGCATAGTATTCTCATCCTATATGTTAGGGTTTTCTTTGGTAAGGTATCTTGTGGATATATTAAGGGGGGACCTATCTCCTACCCTTATTGGACTTTATCCCACACAGGTAATAGCAATACTTCTTTTTATTATCGGTGTTACATCGTTGTTGAAAATATTTTTTGAAAGGAGGTAAACATATGGCGAAACTTGTATTTAACTATCCATTTATGGAGAGGGAGTATAAACTTGAAGGTAAGGATACATTTTATATAGGGCGTATTAATAGCAATGATATAACAATTCCATCCTATCCCCTTTTTAGCAAATTACCGCAGGCGTCTCAGAAGTTACTGATTAATGACCTTGCAAAGGTATCAAGGATTCATGCAAAACTTACAAAAAAGGAAGATAAGTGGTACATTGAAGATATTGGAACAAAAGGACTGGGAAGTAATTTTGGGACTTTTGTAAATGGGTTGCGGCTTGAGGTGAAGAAGCCATATCTTCTGCAGAACAACGATAAAATAAGGTTAGGAACTATTGAATTTATATTCCTTGAAGAATAAAATTGAAAAATTCTGTAACTTTTTACCTCTATTTCCCATCTAAATGACTATGGAAAACTTACAGGAGAATTTCACAAACAGGGCACAGGAAGCCATAATTAGGGCGTATTCTATAGCACAGACAAGAAAACATCAGGTTGTTGAGTCAATCCATCTTCTTTCTTCTCTCCTTGAAGACGAGACAATTTCAGATATTATAAAACAGATGGGTGTGGATGTAGCCCGATTAAGAGAAGAAACAGATTTTGCACTTGAAAAACTACCTGAGGTAACAGGCCCTGGAGTTTCAGGTAATCTTTATATAAGCCAGAATCTTGCTCAGGTGCTGAATGGTGCAAAAAACCAGGCAGAGGTGATGGGAGATGAATATATAAGTGTTGAGCACCTCTTTGTTTCTCTGACAGAGCAGTTTTCAGGTGTATCTGAAATTCTTCAAAAATATGGTATATTTAAAGATAGGGTCTTAAAAGTAATAAAACAGATGAGAAATGGAGAAAAAGTTATGGATAGAGAAGCAGAAAACAAGTACAAGGTGCTGGAAAAATACACAAGAGATTTCACTGACCTTGCAAGGAAAGGTAAACTTGACCCTGTTATAGGCAGGGATGATGAGATAAGAAGGGTTATACAGGTGCTTTCCAGAAGAACTAAGAATAACCCTGTATTGATAGGAGATGCAGGTGTAGGTAAGACCGCCATTGTAGAAGGACTGGCAAGAAGGATTGTATCAGGTGATGTGCCTGATTCATTGAAAAACAAGAGGATATTGGGTCTGGACATAGGGGCACTTGTTGCTGGAACAAAATACCGGGGAGAGTTTGAAGACCGGCTTAAGGCACTGCTTAAAGAGATAGAGAAAAGAGAAGG
>JAMWBP010000054.1 GCA_023819365.1 Candidatus Omnitrophota bacterium | reverse complement strand
CATTCCGCTCTTATATAACTATACCTCAAAAAATCCTTCCTGTCAACCCTGTTTCATCCTCCTTTCAATATCCCTCTGTACATCTCTCCCCTTTATCTTCTCCCTCTTATCATATAGTTTCTTACCTTTTGCCAGTGCAATTTCAACCTTTACAAGTCCTCTTTTATTGAAATACACAGCAAGTGGAATAAGTGTCAATCCTTTCTCCTCCAGTTTTCTGCTTAGTCGTTTTATTTCTCTTTTATCAAGCAATAACTTTTTCTTTCTTAATGGGTCTGGTTTCTCAAAAGAGGCAGGATATGGTGTTATATAGAAATTATGCAAAAAAACCCCTCCGTTTTCTATTCGTCCAAATGCCTCCTTTATACTACCTCTGCCTTCTCTTAATGACTTCACCTCAGGTCCTTTTAAAACAATCCCTGCCTCTAACTTCTCCAATATTTCATAGTTGAAATATGCCTTTTTATTCTCCAGTCGCATAAAACAATTCTCCTTGTTATCTCTTATCTGATATGTTATAGTTTTAAGGTTATATTGTCAATAAAAATCCCCTCACCCACACCCTCTCCCCTCAAGGGGAGAGGGAAAAGGAAAGGGGAGATGTAAGGAACGAGTGGAGAAAAATGCAAGGAATAGGGTGAGGGGGATAAAGGAGTGAGGGAAATATAAGAGCAGGTGGTACCCCTTTAATTTAAGAGGTGCAAATGTGGGTAAAGTTTCTTGGAGCAACCCAAAATGTAACTGGTTCAAAAATTTTGCTTGAAATCTCAGGCAAACATATTATGATTGATTGCGGACTATTTCAGGAAAGGGAACTTAAGGACAGAAACTGGTTGCCTTTCCCTGTCCCTCCTTCTTCAATAGATGCAATAATACTTACACATGGACACCTTGACCACTGCGGATATCTGCCAAAACTTGTTAAAGATGGCTTTATAGGTGATATATTCAGCACCGAACCTACTGCTGAGATTGCTAAAATCGCATTGTTAGATGCAGGGAAGGTCCAGGAAGAAGATGCGGAGAAAAAAAGAGAAAGGCACCTTAAAGAAGGGCGAAAATCACCTTTTCCTGTTTTGCCATTATACACTGAGGAAGATGCAAAAAAGGTATTCCCTCTTTTCAAACCATATCCTTATGAACACCCCTTTGAACTTTTTAAGGATGTTTACATCTCCTTCTATGATGCAGGGCATATATTAGGGTCTGCGATAATAAAAATTGAGATAGCAACACATAATGGAAAGACGAAAAAAATTATATTCTCAGGAGATATAGGAAGGTGGGGCAAACCAATTCTGAAAAACCCTACTATTTTTCAAGAAGCAGATATTGTTTTTATGGAATCCACCTATGGCAATAAAGACCACAAAAGTGAAGAAGAAGCAGGAAGAGAACTTGCAGAAGTAATAAATACAACTGTTAATAGAGGCGGGAATATAGTAATTCCCACCTTTGCCATAGAGCGGGCACAAGAGATCCTTTATTTTTTAAGCAGGTTTTTGAAAGAAGATATTATCCCTCACATACTTGTATTTGTTGATAGTCCTATGGCAATAGATATTACCGAGATATTCAATAAATATCCTGCATACCTTGATGAGAAAACACAGAATTTGATAAAAAAAGGAACATCTCCTTTTGCCTTTCCTCTCTTAAAACTTACACGCACTGTAGATGAATCCAAAAGTATTAATTATATATCCGGATCTGTAATCATAATGGCTGGTTCTGGTATGTGTACAGGTGGCAGGATAAAACACCATCTTATAACAAATATTACAAGAGAAGAATCTACTGTTGTTTTTGTGGGATACCAGGCACAAGGAACCCTTGGCAGGGAGATACTTGAAAAACCAGAAAAGGTCAGAATACTCGGCAAAGAATACCCTGTGAAGGCAACAATTAAAAATATCAACGGATTTTCTGCACATGCAGGAAAAACAGAACTTTTAAAGTGGATAGATGGATTTGAAAGGCCACCTAAAAAAATATTTATCATCCACGGTGAACAAGAGGTATCTACTCACTTTGCAAATATATTAAAAGAGAAAAAAAAGGAAAGTGAAATAGTCATACCTAACTATCTATCTGAATATGAAATCTAATGTGATTTAAAATATTATCTGGAAGACGGTCTTTGCAATCAGGGCAACTGCTATAGAAACCATACCTACCAATCCCATACCACAGGAATATCCAGCAAGAATAATAGGGGTATATCTTCTCCAGTTAGGTCCTATCTTTTTTGCAAAATAAAATCTACTAAGGAGTGCCCCTAAAAACATTGGGAGTGCCATATGTGGCAACATAGATACACCACCAATAATTCCATAAAATAAACCAACAGGCGCCTTAAAAAGCAATAATATAAAATACAATACAAAACTAATAAGTGAAGAATGAAAGATATACTTAAACTTTATTGCTTCTATCATCCAACTTCTACTACCTTCCATAGTACTTGTAGCCCATAGTGCCTGAAACATAGCATCCATAGGCCACATCTTCTGAACATAAGGATAGGTTGAAGATGGTATAGGAGCCATCCTCCATATAATTGTCCAGAACAGGAAACTGCAGAAAAGCATAATAACAAGTGCTGTAAATTCTGCCTTGTACCAGGATGTAAATTTTGTTCTTGTAAGTTCAAGTTGTTTGAACTCCTGGGCGGTTCCCCCATGGTTAAAATATGGTACTGGTGCAAACCATATATCTACACCTTTATATCCACTCAATATGAATGTCCCTTCCCTGACCATCGGAAAGGATATCCCTCCTGCAACTCCTGTGATACCAAACATCCTTGCAGATGTATATGTGAGTAAAGGCGTAAGAATAAAACCAAAAAACACAAAAAGAAGCGTGGGGAATTTCGGCACGAGAATCTTACATATGGCTATATAGATAGCAGTTGAAAGTACCCATAGTATTATTGCAACATATATAGGATAATCTCCTCTACCTTCAGGAAGTTTTTCTTCATATATTTCTATTTCCCCTTTTTTTGTTTCTTTCTTCCTTTTCAAAAACACCTTTACCATTGTTACTATACCAATAACTGCAACTACGATACCACCTGCAATAACAACATTTATCCAGAAGTCAAGGTTGGTTGCTACATTTGCAGGTATGGCTGTCATACCTGGTTGCCAGTTCTTTATAATCCCTGCCTTATAAAGAATAGGATTACCCACCGTTTTTGCGAGAATAGAACCAATAAAAGAACCTGTTACCACCCAGAAAGGAAGAACAAACCCTGTAAGTATAACCCCCAATTCTGTCATAAAACCAAGCATAGATGATGGAAAGATATCACCCATCTTTGATGTGAAGTCCACCCATGGGATAGGTAAAAGCTGAAATGGTTTTGCCATAAGTAGTCCTGTAACGGTTGGAATAACTACATAAAAAGCACCAAATATAACCCCTATCATAGCCGAGATACTGAATACCCTCCATCGCCATGTCTCTTTCTTACCACTTACCTCAGCAAGTGCAATAGCCCCTTCAGAAGCCACAGGTGCCATTGGAAATGATAACTTTTCTTTATCACTTGTCAGACGGAAAACAGTATATCCAAGTGTGAATTTATTTATCCTGAAAAGCACATTGTGGATTATAAGTAAAAGTATAGGAACTGCCCATGCCCTGTGAAGAAAGGTCCTTTTCAAAATTGCCTCTGAACCAGCAGGAGGCACTGCCCATGAAGGCATATATTTATGAAGGTTAAATGACTGTGCATATGGTGACTGTATAAGATATTGCTTCCATATAAGGTCACTGAATGCCCCCCCTTGAAGTGTAAGCCCTGCTGTTCCGAGGACAAGACCTGCACTTACAAGTGATGCTGCAAGTATATATATAATGTAGACCTCCTGCTTTTTTAACTCAACAAAAGACCTTTTTGCTATCTCAACAAGAAGTATCACAGTAACCCATTGTGCTGCACCTGCAATTCCACCGCCTGTAATAAGCCCTAAATATATTGCCCCTGGTAGCATAATAAAACCGATAAATAGCGCTGCTATTATTGTCCTGATGTTAAATCCTTCCTGAAACTGTTCTACTCTCTCTGGCTCCAAATGTGCATCTATTTCTCTTTTCTCTTCTGCCATTTTTACGCCCTTTGTAAATATTTAATCTCTTTTATCCAATCTTCAAGAGTTTCTTACCCTGACTCGCATAGTCACTCTTAACATCGCTGGCTACAGTCCTCCAGATAAGAAACTGTTTCCTTATTCCATCAAGAAACCTTCTGTTAAGGCGTTTCCAGTCAGTTGATTCACCGCTTGTCCTTTTCATAATTAGATTTATAGTATAAAATTCATACTGCCCCATTGGTTCCATTGTAAGCTTCAGGTGTTGACTCACTCCTAAATCAAAAGGAGCAAGCCATATATCTGTATCTATAATATATTTATGTTTACCCGATGGCAACTTTTCATACGCAATGGTAGCTCCACCTGTATAGAAATTGCCTAAAGAGACATCTTGATATGAATTAAAGTAGTCGGTCAAAAATGTTGCAAGTCCAAGGACCTCAACTTCAGCCACTGTAAAAGGAAATTCAAACTCCCAGTTATCCCCTTTGGGTTCAGGCAGTATCCACTTTCTCGTAACATCTGGTACAGCCATCTGGGCTGCCTTTCTCGCAGGATAAAGTGTTGAAAGTATCACAGTTATAAATATAATAATTGTGGCAAAGACAGCAGAAAGTGAAGAGTAGTTAAGCACCAGCCCTTTTAACAACCCTGTTACCATAAGAATTCTTACAACAACCTGACCTAAAAGATAGCCAGCGACAGACCCCATTACAGCATAAACCATTGATTCTGCAAGAAATAGTGATGAGATATGGACTGGAGCAAGTCCAACAGCACTGTATGTCCCTATCTCCCTTATCCTTTCATAGACCGCCCCCAGCATAGTATTGAGAACTATAAGAGCGGCTATAAGAATGGGAATAATAAGATTGCTTATACCGGAAAGAGAGGTAAGTCCCATACTACTATAAACATATGTCTTCTCTCCAAGTCCTGCAAAGATGATAACCGCAAGTTTTGATATAAAACTTTCTACAAGCCCTTTACCATCAACCTCATCATTAAATTTAACTGCTATTGAATGAAGTGTTCCCTTCATATTCATAAGTGTTCCAAAAGGCACTATAGCAATATTTTCCGATTCATTATGTACAAATGATTCTAGTTTCATCTGTGATGTAAAAACCTGCGCTGTCTTTTCCATTTTTATCTTTGAGACCTCTCTTTCAGGGAGAACTGAAAAATCTACAGGGGTAATCCGTTCATCATCAAGGTCTTTGATATCATTGAGTAGTTTTTCATCAAAGACACCTTTGAAGATAAATTCTCTACCATATATCAATATCTTTTCATTGCCGATATCTGGATCAGTGAGATGGAGTTCCTTAGCCATCTTCTTTGAAAGGATAACTGATTTTTCATAAGGGTCGCGGAACCACTCTCCCTTTACCACAGCATTTCTGACAGGGAGTATCTCGTCTGGTGAAAGGCCTAATATACCAGAGGCAAATGTAGCAGCATCCCTGCTCCTTATCTCAACTGCTGTTCTGTATCCAAGTTCATCAAGGATAAACCATGCTCTGGGAGTAATAATCCCTTTCCCTGAAAACTCATTTTCTGTATATTCCAGAGCGGTCTCCATAAGTGGTGACCAGGAACGGTCTCTGAGTAAAATTCCATGATACAGTGGCTTATAAGGCCTTACAA
>JAMWBP010000053.1 GCA_023819365.1 Candidatus Omnitrophota bacterium | reverse complement strand
TGTTATTGGCATATCAGGTATGCCTTCGGATACTTCTTTTTCAGTGATAAAAAATGAAGGGTCATTTGTTTCCTCTCCTTCAAATGAGATTTTATATTGTTCAAGGGTAAACTTTTTTCTTTCTGGATCAAGTCCGGAATATGCTGAACTTATAATTATTCCACCTCTTCCAATGTGTTTTTTCAGATTTATCTTAAGTTTTTCGTCTACACTGATATTATCAGGAAGTACAACCACATTATATTTTGATATATCCCCAAGCCCATCACTTACATCAAACTGGTATTTCAGTTCCGAAAGCATCCTTGTAGCACCTGCAACTGAAACAGAGTCATAATAAAACCCGGGAAGTTTAGATAGTTCAGGGTCAATAATAACCATTTCTGCTTCTGCCTTTGCCCCTTCAGTGAAATCTTCCAACTCTTTAATCTTTGAATAACACCTGCCTATCATCTCATATACCGGTATTTCTAATCTCCCTCTCGGATGCATATGGTCCCCAACAGAGCAGGTTCCACCATTGGCTATGGAATTATAAAGGTCAAAAAGTAAGGAATGTTCAGGCCGTAATCCCCCAAAGTCACCCCATGACTTATGAAACCTTCCTGTCATTGTAAAATAAGGCCTTCTCAATGTTCTCGCATATCTTATACGCCAGGGTAGACAGTCATATCCCCATCCCCCAGTTGGTAAGACCTCAAGTTCTATATGTGTGGGCTGGTATTTGTATGGTAGTCCATTGAAATAAAGGAATATATCCCTCTTTTTCTTTTTTAATATTTCCTTGACATCTTCTACAAATCTCTTTGTTATCATCCAGCAAAATTCCCATCCATCTTTCTCATTAAATGGGTCCATCCCTAACTTTTTCATACCTTCAATACACTCAACTCCATAGCAGGGTGAAAGATTGAAACAGTCAAGAAATATTCCATCAACAGGATATCTATCCAGAACTTCTTCAACCATACCTAAGAGATGTTGTCTATAGCCAGTATTCAAGCACATCCTTCTGAAAAAATGTCCCATCTTATCTATCTCTGCTACCTGCCCATTCTTGTTGACCTTACACCATTCCCTGTGAAGCACTGCATGTTCATGGTCAAGCCTTGCATTAAAGTATGCTGATATCTTTATATCTCTTTTGTGGCAGGCAGATATCATATCCCCTAAAAGGTCCTTTCTTTTGAGTCCTGGATGGACTATACCTATTTTTGTTGGATAGTATGCAAATCCTAAATTACATCTTGCAAATACAGTGATGTAATCTACATTTGCTTTCTTTAATGTCTCCCCAAACTCATCAGGGTCAAACTCAATCCCTACATCATACACACCTGGCATCGTGTGAAAATCAAGATGTATCGCACGCTTCGGAAACCATCTATTCATTTTTTCTCCTTCGTTATCTGTTCCAGAAAAAGACAATGCCAAGGTTAAATGGTCTTCCTTCAAGTAGCAGTTTATATCCTTTAAGGCATTCAGAACTTTCAAACCTGTGCGTGATAAATTCTCCTATTTTTAGCCGCCTTTTTCTTATCTCTGTGATTGTTTCTTGAAAGTCATCGTCAGATACTCCACAAGTGGTCTTAACTGTCATCTCCTTTATCTTTATCTGGTCAAGGTCTATCACCCTGTGTTCTTTATCAAAATACTGCGCCTGAAGAAGGAGTTTTCCCCACTGTTTTGCAAAGCCCACTGCCTTATCTATCGCTGACGGGACCCCTGCAGTATCATAGATAATATCAACCCCTTCAGGTGCGATTTCCTTTATCTTTCTGTCTATCTCATCAGGACTGAATACAGAAAAACCTAAACTTCTGGCAAACCTTATCCTTTCAGGGTCTAATTCCATAAATACAGGTGTTGCCTGTCTTATTGAAGCAAGATAAGCAGCACAGAGCCCTATAAAGCCAGCACCTATGATAAGGAGTTTGTCTCCATTCTTTACTTCAAGAAATCTTATCCCTTTGTAGGCAACAGCAGAGACAATGGTAAAGACAGTTGTTTCAAGTTCATAGGTATCAGGCATTGTTGAAGAAAGGAATATGTATCCATAAGGAGTGCTTACAGAGTGTCCGCAGTGTGCCCCCCCCACATAGAATAAATATTCTCCTTCCACCTGTTGCCAGTTCCATAGACAATATCACCTGTCTTGAAAAGTTTTACATCCTTACCACAACCCTCTACAACCCCTATCCTATGGTAGCCAGGGACACAGGGGAACTTTGTCCCTATGTGCTTTCCTTTTAATACCCACCTTTCTGTTCCGGGGGATATTGCTGTTACAAGGGTACGGACATAGATATCACCGGGACCCATCTCATCAAGAGTTAAATCTACCATATCAAACTTCTCTGCTTCAGGAAAAACCACTGCCTTTGTCTTCATATCATTCTCCTATTTCAAATACAACCTTGAATGCCTCTTTCTTTTTTATCATCTCAAACCCTTTTTCTATCTCTGAAAATGGGAGTTTATGTGAATAAAAATCCTTCAGATTTACCTTACCAAGACGCACCAGGTCAATCAGGTAGTTATGTGCAGGGACTTCCCCTGTATGTGCGTGCGTTAATTATCCTTTTTTCATCAACCTTCTTAAAGAACTCTTCCGGAAAGACAGCGTATGGAGCAATCTTCCCATCTTCTGCAAGCATACTGAATGCATTCTGGAAAAGTTCCTCATCACCTGCTGTATCAATGATATATTTCACTCCTTTTCCTTTTGTAATATCCATAACATTTTTTGTCATATCCTCTCTTGTATTGTTTATTGTGTGGTTTGCCCCAAACTTTTTGATATTTTCAAGTGGACCATCCCTTCTTGCAATAACTATCACGGGAAATGCACCACGAAGTTTAGCAAAAAAAACTATAGCCATTGCCACAGGACCTGCACCAAGCACCACAACACTATCATTGAGTGTTATCCCCATATCTGCCACATAACCAGCGGTCTCTTTAAGGGTGATAAGCATAATGGCATCTGCTGGCTCTATATCTTGCGGTACTTTCATCTGGAACTTCCCATAACCGGTATCACTGCCAGGGTGGTCTTCACTGTACGCCTGTGTGTCCATTACAAGCCCGTATTCAGAAAATCCACCCCAGATGGAATAGTAGCCACCTAATTTCTCTCCTGGATAGACCGCTGTGGGTCTGAGAATTATCTCCCCCTCTTTTATATATTTTACTTTCTTCCCTGTTTTTATAACCTTTCCTATGCTCTCATGGCCCAGGATTGCAGGATAGTTTTCTCTCCATGGCAGTTTATTATGGATTATCTTGATATCTGTCCCTGTACAGGTGGCGCAGGCAAGTGTTTTACAGAGGCAGTGATATGGCCCCACTTCAGGAATGGGTACTTCTTCTATCCAGATATTTCCATTTCCATCAGTAATTACTGCTTTCATTTTTTATTTAACAAGATATGCCATTGTGCAATAGTATGCGAGGTTTGGCTGTCTTACATCTGCCCTGCCAAACTGAACTACTACAGGGACAGTGCTTTTAACAAACATCCCATACTGACCATATGGTATCCTGTAATTCTGTTTTCCAATCGGCTTATCCAGACGGAAACACCTTACCCTTTCTGCTTCCACAACATCCTTAATTCCTTTTACTGGTGGTGGAAGGTCACCATCAGGTATCACCCATACAAGCCCCTTTTTCTCTCCTGCTATCCCTGTCTCCTATTCTTTAATACTAGTGAACCAGTGGCTCTTCTTTGAGTGAAAAAAAGTCCACTAAATAAAACTTTAACCTAATATTATTCCATATCTTTACAAATTGTCAAAATTTTTTTATAAGAAATCTGGCCTGATGCTGTCTTTGTATTGAAGGATATGTATGTAAATAAAGAACCGAAATATAAAGGGATAAGACGTTCAATAAATGAGACACCCATCGGTGTTATAACAACTGGAAAACTTTTTGAGTAGGTAAAAGTAAATAATAAAAGAGTCAGAAGTTCATTAGGAGAATTTACCTTTGTGGCTATCTTGATAATATCTGGTTTTAACTGCCTCCCTCTCTTGTAAACTTTTTTTAAAAATTTGAAAGAAGGGGTTTTTGAAAAATTATGATAAGAGACAATCACCCTTTTTCTTTTTTCTCTTGCTGATTTGATTACCTCTTTTGCTATTTTACTTTTTATCTCCACATCCACATAGTCAACATATTCTAATATCTGTTTATAAATTTTAGCCCGTTTTTTTTCAGATATAGCCAGTCCTTTATTCTGATGCTCTTTATGCCACCTTACCGTACCTATCTTTTTTGCTGATGTTTTTAAAGTTAACCATTTTTTAAGTTCATCTTCTGGCTTTTTCTTGAGGAACTCGTCTACCCTGAATTCACACCAGCCACATTTTTTCAAAGCAGCCAGAAGTTTTTTTCTATCTTCTCCACCAACGAGAACCAGTGCAAGTTTGTCTTTCATTTTAATAACCTATTAACAATAGCAGAACTGTTATCCAGAACTTTTTTAACATCTACCTCTTTTATCCCTGCAGATATAATAAGTGTTCTTGCAAAGTTATCATCTATAAGGTCTTCCGGGGAGTGTGTATCTGTATTGAGGACAATAGGGAATCCATATTTATACCATAATCTCACAATATGCCCATTTGAAAAACTATGACCATGCCTTGCAGAAATCTCAAGGGTTATCTTTTTCTCTGCAGCAAGTTTAGCATCTTCTTCAGTAAGAAGTCCAGGATGTGCAAGTATATCCACACCTGCCTCAATTGCTGCATGGTTTGTCCCTTTTAATACTGGTTCTACCACCGTTTCTCCATGGACAATGACAAGTTTTATCCCTGATTTCCTTGCGAGATAAACCAGTTGGGCTATCTTTACAGGATGGACATGGGTAATCTCTACCCCTGGGATAACCCGTATCTTCATACTTGTATTTATGGATTCAGCCACTTTCAGAATGGATGATATAACACTTTCAAAATTTGAAAAGTCAATATGGTCTGTGATACCTAATATCGTATAGCCCTTTTCTTCTGCTCTCCTTGCAAGTTCTGATGGCAAGAGTTCTCCATCACTTAAAAGAGAGTGTGTGTGAAGGTCAATCATTTTTCTCTTCCCCCTCTGTCTCTTTCTTTGGGAAATGTATACCGTGGACTATAACATCAACATTTCCAACTTTAAGTCCAGATATCCTTTCTACCTCTTCCTTTATTGCCTTCTGTATCTGGTATGTAACCTCAGGGATATTTATACCGTAATCAATAACAACTCGCAATTCAAAGTTTACCTCATCCTCTCCTATCACAACCTTAATACCAGCATCTCCTGTTCTTTTTATCCACTGAATTATACCACCAACAAAACTTGTGAAGATTCTATGGACCCCTGGTACTTTCCTTGCTGCTATTGCTGCTATTGAGGCAAGCACTTCATTGTCAACCCTCACATTTCCATATTTTGCTTCCATTTTGCCTCCTTTTTAGTGAGTTTTCAGGGCCTTCTCTGATACTTGTTCAGAAGCAAGAAAATTTTCAAGCCACTTTGTACTGTATCTACCACTTAAAAAGGCAGGATGTTCAAATATCTTCTTGTAAAGCGGTATGGTAGTTTTTATGCCTTCAATTCTTATCTCTTCTAATGCCCGTTGCATTCGTTCAATCGCTTCGGCTCTATTTATACCGTAGGCAATGAGTTTTACTATCAAACTATCATAAAAGGGAGGGATTGTGTAGCCCTCATATATATGGGTATCGACCCTGATACCCGGTCCTCCCGGT
>JAMWBP010000052.1 GCA_023819365.1 Candidatus Omnitrophota bacterium | reverse complement strand
TAACGATGTGGTTTTATATGAAAGTGTTCAGAAAGCAAATAGTACAGAGGCAACTTCAGGAGATACAAGAAACAAAAAAGAAGAAAATATTTTTGCAAAATTACACAAAGAGCATTTTTCATATGTCTCACAATGATGGAAGGTATGGGCAATATACAAAAAAGGGGTTATGAAGAAAAAAACTGAGACAACCACAACCAGTATTTTAATCCTCGTAGTTTTTTTCATCTTCGATTACATATTATATCTCGCTTTTACCTTCTGTCAAGATTTAAAGGGGACGGTTCTATTTTTCTCTCTTTTTGTTATTTTTCCGATATCCTTTTCTCCTGATTACTACTCGATTTTCCAGATAAGCAGGTTGTACTTGGTATACTTACATCCTATATGTTAAAAATAGAACCGTCCCCTTTTTATGCGAGGGGGGGGAGTTGAACCCCCATGGGAATTCCCACTGGATCCTAAGTCCAGCGCGTCTGCCAGTTCCGCCACCCTCGCTTCTAAATCTAATATTTTATATGTTTTCAGAGGAGATGTAAATTAGTTATGTAAGGAATTTTAGGGCTTTTTCAAAAACTGACAGAACTTCTTGATTATAAAGAACAAAACGGATTTTCTTTATTGATTTAAGATTTGGAATTTCATCAAGCACTGTCCTTATGGCTATCTCTGCTGCTTCTTTCAAAGGATAACCAAAAGCACCTGTAGAGATAGCACAGAAGGCAATAGAAGAGAGTTTATGTTTTTCTGCAACCTTAAGGCAATTTTTATAACAGAGTGCTAGTTTTTTATCAGGGTCTTCATCTCTGTAATAAACAGGCCCAAGTGTATGGATAACATAAGGATTGGGGAGGTTATAACCTTTTGTGATAACTGCTTCTCCTGTCTTTATAGGTGCAAGTTTTTTACACTCTTCATATAACTCTGGGCCTGCTTTTCTATGTATTGCTCCTGCAACACCGCCACCTGGTGCAAGATAGGCATTGGCAGCATTAACCACTGCATCAAAACCATCCTGTGCAGTAATATCCCCTACCCTGCACTCTATTATAACTTCTCCTTTTTTTATCTCCATCTTTTAACCTCCTATACGGAAGCATATATTTAAGAGAGAATTTTAACCCAGACATAACGGGTGCGTGGGCCATCAAATTCACATAAAAATATACCCTGCCAGGTGCCAAGCTGTAATGTGCCATCTTCAATAATTACAGAAAGAGAATGTCCTAAAATACTTGACTTTATATGTGCATCAGAATTCCCTTCTGAGTGGCTGTATCTTCCACCTTCAGGGACAAGTTTTTCAAGTTGTGAAAGTATATCTGCCTTTACAGATGGGTCTGCGTTTTCATTTATCGTAAGTCCGCAGGTAGTATGTGGAACATATATACAGCAGACACCACTTTTTACTCCTGATTTCCTTACAGTATCTTCAACCAGATGTGTTATCTCAATAAATTCCTGCCGTCTTGTAGTTTTAACTATTATCTTTTCCATAAGTCCACCCTTTAATTTATATCGTCCCCGGAGTAGTAGTACTTTACTACTGCGGGGGCGGTAATATCAACAGGAATAGTTTCTACCTTCATCCAGCATTGCAAGATAGTTTTTCAAAGGGATGTAATTTGCTACTGAATTACCTGTACCGAGACAATACCCCCCACCGGGGATACATATATCCAGTGTTTCTCTCACGCGTTTTCTTATCTGTTCTTCTTCCGCATTAATAAGAAAGTTTACATCTATCCCGCCAAGTATTCCAATTCTGTCTCCCCATCGTTTCTTTGCTTCTGTCACAGGAAGTATTGTATCTTCCCAGGAGTGTTTGGCATCAATCTTTACATCATTTATAAGTGCCTCCATAATATCATCAACTTTACCGCAAGAATGCAAAAGATAAAGTTTGTTATGCTGGTGTGCTATCTCCGCACATCTTTTATGCCAGGGCAACGCCTTTTCTATCAAAACCTGCGGACTTATAAGGCATCCACTCTTAAACCCCATATCATCACTTCCCCAGACAATCATAAGTTTGCTGTAGTCAACCATCTGTTTTGTATATTCAACCTGTATCTCTCCTACCCTTTTAAACATAGCATCCACCAGATCCGGCTTGTCATAAAGTGCATAACATAGCCCTGTATACCCCATCAAAAAGGTAACATACTCAAGGATATGTGCAGTAAGTGCATAAAAAGCCATATTATCAGGAAGATTTTTTTCACACCAGTCAAATTCACTCAGGTCAATCTTTGAAGGGTCTGGCCAGGGGTATCTTTCAAAGTCATCCCAGGAAGAGATTGAACCTATCCCTTCATCCTGCCAGGAACGCTTCCCTCTGTTTTTTTCATCAGGGGTGGTATCTATACCTTCTTTGTGTTTGGTGGGCCAATCAAAGTTAAAGGGATATGCCCTGATAATTTCATAACCAAGAAACTTATGCAGTTCTAATCTCGCTTTCATTCTTAAATCAAGTGTATCATTTAATGGTGGTGCATAGGGGTTTTCAAAGAACTCTTTATATTTAAGGTCAAAATACTCCGATGCCGCCTTTTGAACCTCTATATCAAGAAACAACTCTATATTATACACCCTCTCAGGTGTTCCCTTCCTCATAATGTTTTTCCTCAATCCTTCACAATCAGGTTCAAATGGTCTTTGCAAATACACTATTCCCTCCTATGTTATGTCTGTGTCTGTTTTTGGCCCTTCAATATATCTCTAATTTCTGCAAGTAGTGTCTCTTCTTTTGAAGGCGGAGGATGGGGTGGTGGAGAAGATGGCTTTTCCTGTGCCCTCCTGAGTTTGTTTACCCCTTTTACCAGAAGAAAGATAGCAAAGGCGACTATAAAGAAATCAACCATTGCCTGTATAAACTTACCGTAGTGTAAGAGAACCGCTGGTTTATCGCCTATTGGTTGTCTTAATGTAATAGCAAGATTGGTAAAATCTACACCTGCAAGAATAGCACCAATTGGAGGCATAATAACATCAGAGACAAGGGATGATACCACTTTACCAAAAGCAGCACCTATAATAATACCTACAGCCATATCTATCACATTCCCTTTTATAGCAAACTCCTTAAATTCTTTAATAACTCCTTTCATAGATACCTCCCATTCTGACATATCACCGGAGAGTAATTCAAATCTCCTGGTATTTTAATTTTATACTATTTATGCAATAAATCAAAGTGGTATTTCATAAATAATAAACTACAATTTCCCCTCACCCATACCCTCTCCACAAAGGGGAGAGGGAGAAAGCCCCCTCACCCATACCCTCTCCCTGCCCCTCACCCTAATTCTCTCCCCAAAAGGAGAGGAAAAGCCCCTCACCCTAACCCTCTCCCCTCCGGGGAGAGGGATAAAGAAGAGGGAGATAAAGGGGCGAGGAGAAAGGAAAGGGGGGACAAAGGGACGAGGGGAAAGGTGAAAGGAAGAAGGAGAGATATATATGTCATAAATGTGACCGCTAAAATTTTATAGAAAAATTTTTCTGGACATTTGATTTTTTTATGGTATAATATTATTGTTCTGACAGCGAGATATCAATTCTGATACCCCGCCTTTGTCTGAAAATCCCTGCCATAGCAGGAAAGGAGGTATTATAGAACAATGCAGTAGAAGTATCGTGGTAGAATTACCAGTGAAGGAGAAAATACAAAAAAGATGCTTTCCGTAAAGGAAAGCCAAAAGAGAGGATATTGAGAAATGGAACAGAAACATAAGTTGTATGTGGGAAATCTGAATTACGAAACAACAGAAGATGAACTTAAAAACTTCTTCTCTGAAAGAGGAATAGAGACAACAAATGTTGTACTTATCACGGATAAGTATACAGGTAGACCAAAGGGCTTTGGTTTTGTAGAGGTGCAATCAGAATCTATCTTGCAACAGGCGGTTGAAGCACTGAACGGGCAGGAACTCAACGGAAGAAAACTTACTGTGAACAAAGCCAACCCACCCCGTGAAAGAAAAGGGCATTCCGGGTTCAGAGACAGAGGCGGATTTGGTGGTAGAAAAGGTGGATTCAATAGGGATAGACGCTCCAGATATTAATCCTTCAACTCATCTGCCAAATTTATAGATAACCAGACCTGATGGGACCTTTGGATAGAAATATGTTGTCTTCTGAGGCATCAGTTTTCCATTAAGACATATATCAAGGAAGTGTTGTTTATTGACTGCCTTAAGGAAGAATATTACTCCACTATTTTTCTTTTTATACTCTTCCAGCAAATACTCAGGGGACTGATGGTATATAACCTCCTGTGGTTGTGTATCAAAAATATATGGCATTATGAACTCATGGAGTAATACTGTATCAAGTGCTATCCATCTATCAGAAAATCTATCAGAGAGATGTTTCTTTATGTCGTTTATGTCCTTCAGAACAATGGTAAAAAATCTGTTATTTTCGTAAATACCAAAAGTATTGTTTTTTTCACTATCCTGTATCTGATGCATTGTTTTTAAGTCGGGGACTTCTGTAATATTGAAATATCTTTTGAATATATCAATGCAGTTAATAAATGAGATATCATAAGGGATATATCTGTGGGTGGGTAATATCAGAACTTCCGGTGAGTTTATATTAATAAGAAATACAAGAACAAAACGGTTTTCAGGTGAAGGATTGTCTTTATAGTATTGAAGTGCAGCACTGTACCTGTGGTGTCCATCTGCAATAATAAGATTCCCATTTGAAACTATTTTTTTTATATATTTTACATCAGCGCCGTTAAAAATCCTGCCGAACTCAAAATTTTCTTTATCTATTGTGTATCCAGTTGTAATAACAGGAGATTTTTCTATAATATCTTCAACAGCAAAAGAAGTATCCTGATACAGCATAAGCACCGGTGAAAAATTTGCCCTGCATTTATGTATGAGTTTATAGCGGTTTGTATAGTACTTTTCAAATATCATCTCATGAGGAATTACATTGCCTGTTTTGAAATCTTCCAGTTGAAGCAAAGTAAAAAAACCCTTCCTTGTAAATTCCTTTTTCCTCCATATAAAACGATGCTTCATAAAATAAAAACCTTCTTCTATATCCTTCACCAGAATCTCCTTTTCTATCCATTCATCAACCCTTTTTCTTACATCATCGGGATTACAATTTTTTGAGATAAGGTTTATGATATTGAAAGGAGAAATCCCCATAAGATGTTTTTCCATTTGACTATCAATAACATCCCACGGAGGAGCAATTACTTCACTTATCTCTTTTATTTTATCGGGATTGTATCTATAACCACAAAAAGGTTCTATCTTTATCATATCTTTTTCCTTTTTATAATTTTATTTTTGCCAAACATGATGCCCTGTATGACAAAATATATTCGCCGGATAAACCTGTCCGCCAGATCTGTAGCGGTGTCCTGTATCCCACGATAATTTGTCGGATAAATCCGACCGCTACATTTATGTGATGAATCACACCGCTACATTATTTAAAATATTTATAAATCTATTTTATTCCCCTGAAACAGCCGGCTGCTTAAAAGAAAGATATACTAATACCTTTGAATTTTTTCTTTTGTTTACATACCACTGGTTGAAATACTCTTCCCTTTTACGCCATAATAATCTTTTCTTTATTGCCTCTCTATCTCCATCTTTTATCTGGTTTTCTCTTATATACTTTTCTACCTCTTCATCAGAAATAGATATATTACCTTCAGCAACGACCATCTCTTTAAGTTTTTCTATTATTATCTTTTTCCTTAATTCATCCTCTATCTTTCGCAATTCTTCAGGAGGA
>JAMWBP010000051.1 GCA_023819365.1 Candidatus Omnitrophota bacterium | reverse complement strand
AAGGAAGAGGTTATATGAAAGAAAGAAATTGGAAAAAGAAGAGGTTTTCGTGTAGAAAAATTAATGAGGCAACGATACCCGTTTCATATAGAAAAATTAATAAAGCAACAGGCTATCTATTCCAGTTTAAGATAAGTATACTGACGGGACTCTTTTAAAGGAGAGAAAGGTCTGCCCCCACCTTCAAAAAACTTGGTGAAAAATTCCAGGTATTGGAGGCGGCTCGTATGGACATATCCACCTAAAAGGTTAATACCTAAGTTTGCCAGATGCCCAAATATAAATAAAAGGACAGCAATTATATATCCTGCAAAAGGTATTCCTTTTGCCATAAAAACCATCTCGTTTACCACAAGTGCTAAGATAGCAGTGGTAAGTCCGAGACCGAAAAGGCGGCTATAACTTAAAACATCTCCCAATAGATTGCCTGCTATTACATTATATGCACCGTAAAATGCCCAGAATATCCGCATAAAACCTTTCTGGGTGAGGCCTTTTAGTATCATCAAAGAGAGAAAAGAAAGAGAAAGAAGCAGTGATAAAGGAGGTATAAATTTTCTATTTGATGACACAAAGGCAATGATAAGCCCAGCGACAATTACCTGTATAATAAGAAGTATAAATGGCTCTCCGGACCTTTTCACCCCGTATTGTCTTAAAGAGTTTAAAAGGTTAAGATAGAGCCCCCATACAATCTGGATATATCCCAAGATCAATGCCCATCCAAGAAAGATAAATGTTTTGTTTCCCCCTTCAAGAGGATTTAGTATAACAAGTTTATTTAGTATTTTAACAGCAGAAGAACTTGATGGCAACCTGGCAAGTATATCTCCAAACCATCCACCTGTGATTGCTCCAAAGAAAAGAGTTGCAATGCCGCTATAAAATAAAAGACGGAAGAATTTTATTGCAGCAGGTATATATCTGAACTTTTTCATAAAGATTAGAGAAAGTGCGATGAGTATAAACCCATATGCAGCGTCTGTAAGACAGAAAGCAAAAGAAAGAATAAAGAAGATAGAGAGGTGGGGAGTAGGGTCAATATTTGTATATACGGGTTTTCCATACAGGTCTGTAACCACTTCAAATGGCTGTATAAAAGGCCTATTATCAAAAGATATAGGGACATCATCTTTAACATCCGGGTCTGATATATGAATATATCCGGTAGGAAGATATCTCTGTATCAATAATTCCATTTGAGGTATATCCTGTTGTTTTATCCAACCACTTATACACTGAACAAACTTTGACATCCCGGTATTTGCTTTTGCTTCAATATAGTGAGAAATAGAGTTTATATAGTCATAAAACACAAGGATTCTATATTTAAAAGAGGTTATCTCCTTCTGCAATTCTTCCGTTTTTTCCAGTTCAGATATATTTTTTTCTTCTATCTTTTCTACTTTTTTAAGGATTTCATAAGGAAGACGGTTCCACTTTCTTATATTTATAAGTGCCCCCTTCATTTCTTCTATCCTTTTGATTATCTCTTTTTGTTTTTCCAGGGGAAAGATAATCAAAAAGAGATTTTCTCCAATAACTTCAACACGGAAGCCATCTATGCTATCAGGTGCTTTATATTTTTTAGGGAGAGCAAATAAGCAGAAAGAAAAGTTTTTCATTGAAAAAAGGTCAGCCGGTATTATATTAAGTCCTTTTATCAATAATAACTCCTTCTTTATAACTTCCAGTTTCTCTAAAATTTTTTTTCTTCTCTCCACTTCTCTATATATCTTAAAGAATTTTTCGTATATATCATCCAGAGGGAACTCTTTAATGAGTTTTTCTTCTTCTTTCCTGGTGATAACAATTTTACCTGAGAAAATTTTCCCTTCCACCTTCTTTAAGATATTTTTAAGAAACTCTAACTTATGGGACATCTCTTTAAGATTGTCCAATGGCACGGGTATATTTTCAAAGCCAAAGGTATCAGGTAATTTGGTTACTTCCACAATCCCTTTACGCTGGGCCTCTCTTAAAAAGTCAGATGGGTCCCCAGTAAAGAAAAGATAGAACTTCTTCATCTTTGCTATCACAACTTACTCCTTGTTTATCCTTACATAATCCTCTGTAAGGTCACATCCCCAGGCAGTAGCAGAGAAAGGACCTTTTTTTATATCCACCTCAACAGTTATTTTATCAGAGTCATTCATTAATCTATGTAGTTTCTCTTCATCATATTTTGTAGGGCCACTATTATATACTTTTATTCCACATAGAGAGACCTCTGTTTTTTTTACATCTATTTTTGCATTAACAGAACCCGCAGCAGCAAGGACTCTTCCCCAGTTTGGATAATTACCATATACAGCGGACTTAAAGAGGTTAGAGCCGACAATCCTTTTTGCCACCCTTTTAGCATCCTTCAGACACCAGCCACCTTTTACCACGACCTCTATCAGTTTAGTTGCGCCTTCTCCATCAGAAGCAATCATCTTTGCGAGTTCCATACAGGTTATTTTAAGCGATGATAAAAAATTCTCATAGTCATAAGACCCCTTCTCTATCTTTTTATTTCCTGCCCTTCCATTGGCAAGGCAGACAACCATATCGTTTGTACTTGTATCATTGTCCACATTAACCATATTGAATGATTCTTCCACTGCCTCTTTTAAAGCACTCTGCAACGCCTCTCTTTCTATTACTGCATCTGTGGTGATAAAGGCAAGCATAGTTGCCATACAGGGATTTATCATACCTGCCCCTTTTGTCATTCCGCCTATGAATACCTCTTTGTGATGTCCTTTAATATCTGTTGCAATCTGGAACTCTTTTGGAACTCTATCTGTTGTCATTATTCCTCTTGCGGCAAGTGTATGGTTTTCAGGGCTAAGTGTTTTTACAAGTTCAGGGAGAGCAGAGATGACCTTTTCATAAGGGAGCGGTTTTCCGATAATACCGGTTGAACCCATAAGAACTGAAGATGGTTTTATCTTAAGGATATGTGCGAGTTCAGATGCGATAAGTTCTGTGTATCTATAGTTTTCTATACCATTACAGGTATTGGCATTTCCACTTGTTACAAGCACTGCATTGACTGGTTTCCTTATATTCTTTAGTGTCCAGAGCAAACTGTATGACTTAAACTGATTTGTAGTAAATGTGCCTGCTGCTACACAGGGTGTCTCTGAATATATAAGAGAGATGTCCTCTCTCTTTTCCCCTTTTATTCCACAATAAAGTGCAGATGCAGAAAAACCATCAGGATATGTTATACCACCTTTTCCCATTTTTTTATTATCTCCTTTGCAATATCAATATCCAGCGGATGTGTAATTTTTATATTCTTTCTCTCCCCCTTTACAAGATATACCTTTACTCCCAATCGTTCAACAAGTCCAGCATCATCTGTTGCATAAAAGTTTTCTCTGTATGCCTTATTATATGCCTCCCTGATGATCTCTGCCTTGAATGCCTGAGGTGTCTGGATGGATATAATAGTGTCTCTGTTAAGTGTTTTTTTAACAAACTGCCCATCTCTTTCCTTCAGTGTATCCTGTGGCTCTATATAAGGAACTGCTGCTCCATATTTTATAGCGCATTCTATCACATGGTTAAGGAGTTCATCTGAGAAAAAAGGTCGGGCTACATCATGAATTACTATTATACTACTTCTTTTCAGAACACTTAAGCCCGCCTTAACAGAGTCCTGCCTGTGTTCTCCTCCTCTTACGACCTCTATTTTATCATAAGATTTTTTGAGTTTTTTTGCCCACTTTTCTACATAACTTGAAGGTAGGACAATAACAATCTCATCGGATTTTTCATAAAACTTTTCAATGGAATAATAAAGCAATTGTTTTCTGCCAATTTTTAAGAATGCCTTTGGTGTATTTCCAATCCGAATGCCTTTCCCACCACCGGCAATTATCACCCCTATCATTTTAATTTTGCAAATATAATCCTTCCTGTGGATGTCTGTATGGCACTATCAATAATAACATCTACTATCCTGCCCTGATATCTTGCCCCATCTTCAACAACCACCATCGTCCCATCCTCAAGGTATCCAACCCCCTGACCTGCTTCCTTTCCTTCCTTGATTATCTTAAGAGGTATCTCTTCGCCACTCATAAGTTTTGGTCTCATTAATGTGGCAAGTATATTGAGATTTAAAACTCTGATATTCTGGACCTCTGCTACCTTTGCAAGGTTAGAATCATTGGTAAGGACATTTGCTCCTATATCTGTAGCCAGTTTCACAATTTTTGCATCAACTGCCTCAATCTCAGGGTATTCAGCATCATATATCTTTACATCTAAACTTTCATCTTTCCTCATCTTCTGGAGCACCTCAAGACCTCTTCTACCCCTTTGCCTCTTCATATCCCCTGAACTATCTGCAAGTCCCTGAAGTTCCTGTACTACAAATTTTGGAATGATGATGATATAGTCAAGAAAACCACCCTTTGCAAGTTCATATATACGGCCATCTATTAGAACGCTTGTGTCAACAACTAAAAGCCGCTCTTTTTCTTTAATTCCCCTTAAAAAAGGAAAGACGAAGCCCAGTTCTTCAACCCCTCTAAGTCCAATCATTATCCCTAAGTAAGTAAAGGCAAAATAGAGAGCGAATCTTATATAAATTATTGTCCTGGGGTCCTCAACAGGGATGAGGAGAAAAAACCCTGCAAGAAGAATTGCTGTGATAAGTCCGACTATAAGTCCACCTAATGCAAGAAGAAGTTTCTTTAGTGAAATTTTCTCAATAAGTATCTCAAGTCCTACAATCATAATAGAGCCCACCAATCCCACAATAGAACCTAAAAATCTTGCATTAGGAGCGATATAGTATCCTGTCAGTGTACTTATTATTACAAAAAAACCCCTTATAATATAAACACCCATCTATTCCCCCTTTATTATTTCGTAGCGGTCATATTCATGCAACGAATTATTTTGTAGCGGTCGGATTTATCCGACGAATTGTGCAATAAACCTGCCCGCCAACGTTTTAGTGGCGGGTTGCACCGCTACACTATTATTTATTTTATACCAGAAAATAGAAAAGGTAAAGTAGGCGCACGGATAGGGTACATAGGTAACACTTTTCCAATTCAATTTCCCCCTCACCTTATCTCCTCTCCCCACCTTTCCCCCTCACCTTATCTCCTCTCCCCTTTGGGGAGAGGGTTAGGGTGAGGGGGCAGGGAGAGGGTGAGGGGACGGGGAGATACAGCCAATGAACAAACTCATAAATTTTTCAAGTATATGGATGCACACTGTCTTTATCAACTTCTTCAATTAAAATGGTATTTATAACCACAAACTACAAAAAATTTAAGGTGAGGTGGGAGGATTTTATTTCCCACCTCACCTTCTTTTCTAAAACAAAAGTGTAAAAGGTGCGCGTTTACATCTTTACCAACTCCAGCCAATCCCGGCATTGAATGTGTTATCGCCGTCGCAATAACCCCATGCGCCAGTAATCGTTACTGCTGTTGTTGATTCTGTGGGGATATTTATCTTTGTGCCAACCGCAATAGCATGTTTGTCTTCAAAATATCCGTAGCCAAGGCCCAAAGAAAAGGTCTTTCCAGGAGCAGGCGCAGGGATTGCTGCCATCGCAGCGACAGAGGCAATACCTCTATATGCCTTTTTCAATTGTCTGTAGTTGACTGCATCATAATCACTTGTACCATCTGCTACACCTGTAACTCTTACCGGACCACCTGAAGAGTTGCTAAATCTTGCGCCACTATCATTAAGAGTTAGTGTAGTGGATGTTGTGCCACCGCTTAAGGTAGTAGTACCAGTTGACTGGTCTACTATTAACCCATGTCCATCCGCAGTCAAAACACT
>JAMWBP010000050.1 GCA_023819365.1 Candidatus Omnitrophota bacterium | reverse complement strand
AGGAGAAAAATAGGTAATTTTCAAGGATGGAGATGATAGGATATGGAAAAATTGTTAGAACTTGAGCACGCTCAATTAGGTTATAGGAAGATAACAGTACTCAATGATGTGTCATTAAGTATAAATAAAGGTGACTTTCTGGGAATAATAGGTCCTAATGGAACGGGTAAAACTACTTTTCTGAAAACACTTATGGGATTGTTGAAACTGAAAAAGGGGAAAATTATTAAGTACACTGATATAAAATTCGGCTACTGTATGCAAAGGGACTTTTTGTCTACCATTTTTCCGTTTACGGTTATGGAGATAGTTCTTATGATGCGCACATTTTACTGGAAACCATTTCGCGGATATACGGATAATGACTGTCAAACAGTAATAAAGTCATTAAGATACTGTGGAATTGAACACCTTGCAAACAAGAGATTTTATAATCTTTCAGGAGGTCAACAGCAGCGAGTAATTATTGCAAGAGCATTATCTCTGGAGCCGGATATCCTGATTCTTGATGAACCGACAATAGACCTGGATATAAAAGGTAAGAAGGAAATACTGGACCTGATATTGAAACTTCATCATGAATATCAATTGACAGTTCTTCTTGCAAGCCACGAATTAAACCAGGTGATAAACTATGCCGATAAATTTCTATTTTTTGCTGACAACAGATGTTTCGGGGTCTATCATAAAAAAGAACTCTCAGCAGAAGTTCTCTCAAAGATATTTGGTATGGACATTGAGATATGTCTTTTTAACAACAAACAGTTAATAATATTATAAAGTATAGGTGGTATAAAATGTTCAGTTTCTGGCAAGAGCCCTTTTTATGGATTGGTCTTGCGGTAGGACTGATAAGTGGATTGCTCTGTGCTCTTATGGGATTTTTTGTTATTCTTAAGCGCATGGTTTTCATAGGGATAGCGATATCTCAGATTGCAGGATTAGGCGTAGTTCTGGGATTAATGGCGGGCTTAAACCCGTACATTTCATCTTTTATTCTATCTGTTACCATTAGTATTTTTTTCTGGCTGTACAACACTGAAAGAGACATACCAAAAGATACAGTTGTGGCTTTTATATATCTTATTAGTGCGGGCTTAACAACTATACTTATAGCGAAAAATCCACGGGTGGAAGTCCATGGATTCAATGTAACATCAGGAAATCTTCTATATGTTACTACTGGCGATTTGGTAATATCTCTCTTAGGTGGTATTTTTGTATTATTACTTTTCTTATATTTTTTCAGGGCTCTTGTGTTTATTTCTTACGATAGAGAAACGGCTCTTACTTCAGGGATAGAAGGGACTTTGGCCGATTTTCTATTTTATCTGCTGTTAGGGATTATTGTAAGTATATCTATAAGAACCTCAGGACTACTTTTCGTTTTTGCATCTATGATAATACCGCCTATGACCGCATTTAAAATTTTTACCTCGGTTAACCGTATCATAACTGGTAGTTTATTTATTACGGGAATTTCTGTTATATCAGGATTCTGGCTTTCGTATAACTTTGATTTACCCACATCCCCGCTTATTATATGTATCTACGGCTTATTTTTTGTAGTCGGGCTTGCTATTAAAAGGGGACGGTTCTATTTTTAACATATAGGATGTGAGTATACCAAGCACAACCTGCTTATCTGGAAAATCAAGTAGTGCTCAGGAGAAAAGGATATCGGAAAAATAACAAAAAGAGAGAAAAATAGAACCGTCCCCTTTTCTTACTTCTCATCGTAGTGGTGTTTGATAACTTTCCCTTCCACCATAAAAACTATATCCTCGCAGAAGTTTGTGGAGAGGTCGGCTACCCTTTCAAGTGACCTTGCAATCCTCATAAGATGAAGTGCCCGCTCAATAGTTGATGGGTCAGATGTCATATATGTGATAAGTTCTCGTATAACCTGGTCTCGCAGGTCATCAACCATATTGTCTCTCACACATATTTCTCTGGCAAGGCCTACATCGCTGTTTACAAAAGCAGTAATGCTATCTTTTAGCATTCCAATGCTTATATCTGCCATACGTGGTATATCTATAAGTCGTTTCACTGAAGGCCTTTTTATGAGGAATAATGCGCTTTCCGCTATGTTTACTGCCTCATCACCTATTCTTTCAAGGTCATTATTTATCTTCATTATCATCAGTGTTGTACGCAGATTTTTCGCTTTGGGCTCATACTTGGCGATAATTTCAATACAGGTTTCATCCAGTTCAATCTCAAGGTCATTCGCTTTCGTTTCATCTTCATTGATGACTTTCTGTAAAAGTGCCTCGTCTTTTTCAGTAAGCCCTACTACGCTGTCTTCTATCATCTTTGCTACAAAAGAAGCATATCTTACGATACTTTCCTTCAGTGTATTTATATCCTGTTCTATCATTTTATTCTCCTTTACCCTAATCCGGGTTTTCCCTATAATTTACAGACAACTATATATTATATTGAATTATTTTACATCAACCAAATTTGCCTGAGAGGTATTCTTCTGTCTTCGGATTCTCCGGCACTGTGAAAAGTTTTTCAGTTATACCATACTCAACGAGTTCCCCGAGATATAGAAATGCTGTATAATCGGAAATCCTGGCCGCCTGCTGCATATTGTGTGTAACGATGACAATCGTATAGTTTTTCTTAAGTTCTGTTATCAGTTCTTCTATTTTTTTCGTGGATATTGGGTCAAGGCTTGCACAGGGCTCATCAAATAAAATTACCTCTGGTTCAACGGTAAGGCAGCGTGCAATGCAGAGTCGCTGTTGCTGTCCACCTGACAGCATAAGGGCGTTATCATTTAGACGGCCCTTAACCTCTTCCCATAGGGCTGCTTTTTTTAATGATTCAATTACTCTCTCTTCAATAAATTTTCTGTCTTTTATGTTATTTACTTCCAGTCCATAACTGATATTTCTGAATATGCTTTTCGGAAAGGGATTAGGTTTCTGGAATACCATACCAACCTTTCTCCTGAGGTTAACCACATCTGTTTTTGTCAACAAGATATCTTCTCCATCAAGGTATATATGGCCTTCTACTTTTGTGTTTGGAATAAGGTCGTTCATTCTGTTGAATAGTCGTATAAATGTGGATTTTCCACAGCCCGAAGGTCCTATTATGGCTGTGACCTTGTTTTTATATATATCCATACTGATATTTTTAAGAACATGTGTTTTTCCATAGAAAAAATTAACTTTTGATACTTTTATATGTACCACATTATCCATGTTGAACTCTCCTTTGTTTCTGCCTGAAATATATCGCTATTGCTGATAGTAAAAGTACAAAGAACATAAGTATTAATGCACATCCATAAGCAATCTGTGTCTGTTTTTCCGGAGATGTACCTTCAGTCATAAGCCCGTAGATATGATATGGAAGCGCCATCACTTCAGAGAAAATAGATTTAGGATAGCCATGCATATAAAAGACAGCAGCAGTAAATATTATGGGGGCGGTTTCTCCTGCTGCCCGTCCTATACTCAAAATAACACCTGTAAGTATACCAGGCATAGAAGATGGAAGAACTATCTTTCTTATGGTCTGCCACTTTGAAGCCCCAAGGGCAAGGGATGCTTCCCTTAATGACTGTGGTATGGCTGTTAATGCTTCCTGAGAGGCAGATATTATACCCGGCAGTATAAGAATACCAAGTGTTAGAGAACCTGATAATATTGATACACCAAAGTTGAAGAATTTTACGAATACAGCCAGCCCGAAAAGTCCGAAGACCACAGAAGGAACTCCTGCAAGATTGTTGATACTTATACGCAAAATTTTTACTACTATATTTTTAGGTGTGTATTCCGTAAGGTATATAGCACAAGCAAGTCCTAGTGGCAAAGCGAAGAGTATTGCTCCAATTGTAAGGTAAAACGTTCCTAATATGGCAGGAGATACCCCACCTTCGGTCATTCCTCCTGACGGAGGTTTTGTAAGGAATTCCCAGGAGATAGAGCGTATTCCTCTAACTGTTATGAAATAGAGTATTGTTCCCAGGAAGAATAGTGTGGCTATCAAGCACAGAGAAATTACAAAAAATCCTATTTTTTGAGATATATTGCTTTTTTTCACCTGCCTGCCCCCAGTTTTAACCGATACCTGTTGCTAATGAATTCAGCAAGGATATTAAAAAAAAGGGTTATGATAAACAATACAAGTCCTATTGCGAAAAGAGCATTATAATGAAGCCCTCCAAAAACCGCTTCTCCCATTTCAGCCGCAATTGTAGATGTCATAGGTCTTACCGGTTGGAAAAATGATTTTGGAATAATTGCTGCACCACCTGTAACCATAAGTACTGTCATCGTTTCCCCTATGGCACGGCTTATTCCAAGGATAACAGCGGTTGATATACCTGAGCCAGCTGAAGGTATTACAACCTTTATGAGTGTTTGCCAGCGGTTGGCTCCCACAGCAAGTGATGCTTCCCTGAAACTTTTCGGTACGAAACTTAGAGCGTCCTCAGCTATACTGGCTACTGTTGGTGTTGCCATTATTCCAAGTACGATGCTGCCAGTAAATGCAGTTAGTCCTGTAGGGAGATTGAAAACTTTTTGTATAAAAGGTGCTACAATAACCATACCGAAAAAACCATAAACAACCGATGGTATGCTGGCAAGTATTTCTATGAGTGGTTTAAGTAGTGATTTTTGCCGGTAACCTGCAATTTCGTTCATATATAGGGCGCTACCTATACCTAATGGTACACATACAAGTAATGCGCCGAAAGTTACAAATACAGAGGCCGCTACCAGTGGAAAAGTTCCGAATTCAGGAGGGTCGTATGTTGGATACCACGCCTTTCCTAATAGAAAACTTTTCACTGGAATTTCCCTGAATAATGGAAAACTCTGAGTAATTAGTGTGATGGTTATGCCTACCAGAAAAATAATAGAGGCAAAAGCCATTATTGCGAAAACCCATTTGTAGATATTTTCTCTTACTCTATGCATTTACATAATCACTTTTTATCTTTTATCCAATCTTCTATTTTACTTTTTATAGCATCCCGTACTTTTCTTGTCTGTTCAAGTTTTTCCTTTTGAGAACCTTCAAAACTCGCAGGGTCAGGAAAACTCCAGTGTATAGTTTCAAGTGCTGAAGGAAAAATAGGACATTTTGCTGACTGTGATGCGTCACATACAGTAATAACATAATGATATCTGCGTCCCTGTTTATATAAATCAAATACACTTTGAGGTTTTTTATCAGAGATATCAATACCTTCTTCTTTCATTACTTCTACTACAAGGGGATTGAGTATACCAGGTTCAAGCCCAGCACTTTCAACTTCATATCTGTCTCCAGCCATATTTTTAAGGAATGCTTCAGCCATAACGCTTCTTGCAGAATTATGCGTACACACAAAAAGTACTCTTTTTTTCATAACAATGTCCCATTTCATTTATTATACAACATCTTGGGAGAGGCGGAAAACTTCCGCCTCTCCCTGATATTTTTACTTTAACCCTATGAAACCTGTTTCCTCTACAATTGTTTGTCCTTCTTTACTTGTTACAAAATCAATATATTTTTTTACGACTCCCTTAGGTTCACCGTTTGTGTACATAAAAAGCGGCCTTGCGTATTTATATTCTTTTGAAATGACTGTTTTCTTTGAAGGATAGACACCATCTATGGCGACTACTTTTACTGATTCGGAAAGATAACCAATTCCTACATACCCAATAGCCGCAGGTGTCTGAGATACTACTGTCGCAATTGCCTGGTTTGATGCCTGCATAAGTGCATCCTGCCTTACCTTTGCACCGCCAAGAGCAAGTTCGTTGAATGCCTCAAATGTGCCTGAAGCGCTATCTCTTGAAATAACTACTATTTTTGCATTCTGTCC
>JAMWBP010000049.1 GCA_023819365.1 Candidatus Omnitrophota bacterium | reverse complement strand
CAGGAGATAACAGATAAATTTATACAAGAAATAGATAAAAAGATGGAAGAAAAAATTAAAGAGATCCTTGAAGAATAATGAAAAAATTTGTAATAGCAATAGATGGACCTGCAGGTGCGGGGAAAAGCACTGTGGCAAAACTTGTTGCTAAAAAACTCGGATTTTTATATGTAGATACTGGTGCAATGTACCGCGCGCTTACATTGAAAGCTCTCAACGAGAAAATCCCTTTTTCCGAGGAAGAGAAACTAATTAATATGGCAAAAAATACAAAAATAGAACTGCAGGATAACGGAGTGGACTACAAAGTATTTTTAGATGGTAAGGATGTAAGCGAAGAAATCAGGACAGAAGAGGTAAGTAAAGGAACACAATTTATTGCATCTATTCTGCAAATAAGAAAGATATTGTGGAAGATGCAGAGGTCCTTCAGAGGAAGATATAATATTGTGATGGAAGGCAGAGATATTGGAAGTAAAGTTTTTCCTGATGCACAACTGAAAATTTTCCTTGATGCCAGTGTAAAAGAGAGGGCAAAGAGGAGATACCTCCAGTTAAAAGAGATGGGATTGGAAGGGGATTTAAATATCATAGAAAAAGAGATAATAGAAAGAGATGAAAGGGATAGAAAGAGAAGTATATCTCCACTGGTAAGACATCCGGATGCTTTTTATATTGACACAACAGGTATGTCTATCCCACAGGTTGTTGAAAAAATTATTTTTCTATGTAAAAATCTAAATCCTCAGTAACCCCTGTCCCACATTGTTCATTGCAAGAGAAAGTCAAAAGGCAAAATTCAAAAGTCAAACCTACAAACTCACATAAAACTTTTGACTTTTAACCCCTAACTTCCCATTTTGTTAAGTAATATGAGAAAAAAAGAAACTTTTGCATGGTGGAAAACTTCGTTTATAATGGAAAAGAAAAAATCTTATCTTTTATTTCCTTTTTCTAAACATATTACTTAACAAGTAATATGAAATTTTTGGATTTTAAAAAGGAAAAAACCCCTTATTTTCCAAGCACTTCTGTCTAATATCGCTACCATATTCCGTAAATTTGTGGGAAGTTACGGTTTAACTTTTGACTTCTGACTTTTTATTCTGACTTTTTCTTTGAACTTTTGACCTTTGACTTTTAACTTTTGACTTTTTATTTATACCTTGAAGCAAGTTTGAGTTTTGTCTGTGTTTCTCCACCATTTATAAGATACAACAGCGGTAACGGTCTATCAACCCCCTCTATAAAGGATGGCCGTGCCTGCCAGGGAGTAACAGAAAGAACATTGGCAAGGTCCATCCAGTATTCCAGTCGTGCTGGCTTAAGGTCCCATATCATATGGAAATGATTGGCAGGAGCAAACTGTTTATACTCTAACATTGTAGCATACATAGGAACAACAAAAGTATGTGGCCAGGTAGATGTGGATGTTTTACATACAGCATCAGAAAGTTTGGAAGGGAGTTCTACTGTTTCTGCTTGGTCCCATATAAGAGAAAATAATCCTGTAATGCTACTATAAGCCAATCTACCTGCTATACCATTAATACCAGCAGGAGACACAAATGTTACAGAATTACCAAGACCGGGGAAATAACCTTCATCTGCAAGGGGGAAAGAAACTCTTGACATAATTTCTTCTATAGATGCATTGGGCTTCGCCGCCCAGTCAAAAGAAGCACTCCCAGAATTATCTCCATCAACGAAACCCTTTTTCTCCCATATAGTATCTCCCATCAATCTAACACCTATTTTTTCAGCAAGTTGTCTTATCTCCCAGGGTTCCCATACCTTACGAAAATCCATAAACAGAGGAGGATTACCACCTGTAAGATATGTGAAAAAGAGCATTGTCAATAATCCCTGAACATCTGCTTCTGTAGCATAAGGGATAGGAGATTTCTTTCCATTGTGGTCAAAAGTAGAATTAAAAAGGGACTCCATAACATCTGCCACTGGAAGAGGAATACCTCTTAAATCGGAACCCCATTCTAATTGACTCATAAAACCGCCACCAACAGCATTAAGTTCTTTCATAATGTCCCTTACTATAAGATACATCGCAAGGGACACATTAAATCTTTCACTATCTTCTTCATTTCTTATCTCTATTCTTCCCTTGCATAGTTTGTCAAACCAGTTTCTTAATTCTTTCAGTTCACTTTTGTTATATGCCTTCTTCTGTAACATATCTGAAAGAAGTTTCATATCAAGCCGTGTTATCTCTATTCCAAATATATTACGGGTTGGAATAATATGGGCAAGCGCTGTCTCCATCCCCATTGAGTCATGACCAAATATGACAACACGTCTACCCTGAAGTGCCTTAAAAGTTAGTGCTCCATAACACCAATCAACAAGTGACTCAGCTGTGCTTTCTGTCATCACCGGGTTCTGTCCTGTATCAGGCCAGGTACCTATATTTATATGGATGAGTTTTCCATACTGAGAGACAGCACCACTACAGGCATGTGTATATACAACACCTGGTTTGGGACCACTATTTCCGCAAGTAAGGTTCACCGGTGTATCTGATGGGAATTGCTGAATAAAAGATATAAGTGTCAGTTGGGGAAAAGCCCAGGTATCAGGAACACCCACAAGAATATTTACCTTTGCTTCCTTAAATTGGGCAGCAACAATATCTGCCTGTCTCTCCCCTTCTATAAGGATATCACTATAGACAACTTTCACAGGTGTGTGATCAGGATATTTTATCTTACCGGATAGAACCTCTGCTGTCATCCTCACAATATTTACAACTCTTTCTTTTGATGTTTTATCTATTCTTGGATCTGATGGAGCAAAAACGCCTATTACACATTCACCAGGTTTTATTTCTTTCATAAATTCCAATCTCACCGGTTTCATTTTTATCCTCCTCGTATCACATATTCTATACTGCTAAAAACTTAGATTAAGAATTGCACCACATTGCCTGATAAACCTGCCCGCCAAATCTGTAGCGGTGGCATTTATGCCACTATTTTGTAGCGGTGCCATTTATGGCACGAATAGTGCGATGAATCGCACCGCTACATTTACCACTATCATTTTTGAGATTTAAGTATTGCCTGTTTTCTGCTCAATTTTGCTCTACCTTGTTCGTCAAAACCAAGAAATTTCACAGGGATTGTATCACCTTCTTTTATTACATCTTCAACTCTGTTAACACGGTAAGGTGCAAGTTCTGAAATATGAACCAACCCCTCTTTGCCAGGCAAAAACTGTACAAAAGCACCAAAACTCATTATCTTTACCACCTTACCTTCATATATTTTGCCAGGTTCGGGTTCTTCTGTAAGTGCCCTTATCATATCTGCGGCTTCCTCACATGCCTGGCTATTAGGAGAGTATATCTTTACAGTTCCATCATCAGAGATATCTATCTCTGTTCCTGTATCTTCTATTATCTTTTTTATTGTCTTACCACCGGGACCGATTACCAGTCCTATCTTGTCTGTCTTAATTTTCAATGAGATTATCCTCGGAGCATATCTGGATAAGGTCTCACGAGGAAAACTAATGGTATCATACATCTTCTTCAAAATCTCTTTTCTTGCCTCTTTTGATTGATATAATGCTTTTTCCATAACTTCAAGAGTTAACCCGGATTCTTTTACATCCATCTGAAAACCCGTAATACCATCTTCTGTACCTGCAATTTTAAAATCAAGATTGCCGTAATGGTCCTCCTCACCTGCTATGTCTGTAAGAAGAATATATTTATCCCCTTCTTTTATCATTCCTACAGATACACCTGCAACATGTTTTTTAACAGGCACACCGGCATCCATCAAAGCCAAACTACCTGCACAAACAGTTGCCATAGAAGAAGAACCATTGGATTCAAGAATCTCAGCAACAATCCTTATAGTATAAGAAAACTCTTCCTCTGATGGAATAAGTACCTCTAATGCCCTTGCTGCAAGTGCACCATGACCTATCTCCCGACGCGAAGCACCTCTTAAAGGAGAAACTTCTCCTACTGAAAAAGGTGGGAAGTTATAATGGACCATAAATCTCTTGGTCATTTCCTCGTGAAGACCTTCTACTATCTGCTCATCTCTACTTGTACCGAGCGTTACGGAAGCAAGACACTGTGTCTGTCCTCTTGTAAAAAGAGCAGAACCATGTGTCCTTGGCAGAAGTCCAACTATGCATTCTAATTGTCTTATCTCAGAAGGGCTTCTTCCATCAAGCCGTCTACCTGTACTGACTATTAATCTTCTTATATTAGATTCAAGTGTCTTTTCAAATACTTTCTTTGCCTCTTCTTTTTTCTCATCAGGAAAAGAAAGAAGGAATTCTTGTTCTATTGTTTCATAAAACTCTATCCTTGCCTTCTTTTCAGGAAATTCATACGCCTTTTCTATTCTTTCTGAAATAAAGTTATATGCTTTTTCCTTTATCTCTTCATCATACTTTTCTTCTTCCCATACTTCTTTTTCCATAATAAATTCCTTCTGCCTTTCTACTATTCTCTTTATCTCCTGATGCCCCACCCTTACTGCTTCTAAAAATTGCTCTTCTGAACATTCCTTCGCATCTCCTTCAACCATTAAAATTGAATCTTCTGTCCCAGATATAATCATATTTATTGAACTATCTTTCACTTGAGAATTTGTAGGATTAACAACATACTTATCACCTATCAACCCTATCCTTACCGCACCGATAGGACCAAAGAAAGGTATTTTTGAAGCAGCAATAGCAGAGGATACTGCTACCACAGCAGGAACATCTGGATTGTTTTCCATATCAGCGGAGACAACACTGACAATCACCTGGACCTCTTTTCTATATCCATCCGGGAAAAGTGGTCTTATAGATCTGTCTATTAAACGACTTACCAGTATCTCCCTTTCTGTTGGTTTTCCTTCTCTTTTAAAAAAGCCACCGGGAATCTTGCCAATGGAAGATATATATTCCCTGTAATCACAAATAAGTGGGAAAAAATCTATGTCTTCACGGGGTTGCTTTGAACTTACCACAGTAGCAAGAACCACTGTATCACCCACGCGTGCCCATACCGAACCATCACTCTGCCTGGCAACAAAGTTACTCTCAAGAGATAATATACCATCTCCAAAAGAAATCTCTATCTTTTTACCCATTATATATTCACTTCCTGATATTTAATTTCTCAATAATCTCAAGGTATTTGGAAGGATTTTCCATCTGGAGGTATTTAAGAAGTCTTCTCCTCTGGCCTATCAGTTTTAAAAAGCCGCGTCTGGAGTTGGTATCTTTTTTAAACTTTTTAAAATGCTCATTAAGTGCATCTATTCTTTTTGTAAGCAGAGCAATCTGTACTTCTGGTGAACCAGTATCACCTGGATGTCTCCCAAATTCCTTTACTATCTCTTTTTTTATCTCTGTCTCCAACATTTTTGCTCATCTCCTTTTTACTTGTTAATGTTTCTATTATATACCTTCCAAAAGGTCTTTGTCAATAACCCGTTTTGTGGTAATATATAAGGCAAGCAGGCGGGAGAAAAAACTTATATGGATAAATACATATATGGCTAAATATATAAAAATACGGGGGATGCATGACATACTGCCAGATGATATTTCAAAGTGGCAGTTTGTTGAAAAAGTCATCACAGAGACCGTAAAACTTTATGGCTATAAGGAAATAAGAACCCCACTTGTAGAATCCCGTTCATTGTTTGAAAGAAGTATAGGAAGCGAGTCAGATATTGTCTCTAAAGAAATCTATGCATTTAAAGACAGAAAAGGAAGAGATATAGCGCTCAGACCTGAGGGAACTGCTTCTGTGGTACGGGCATTTATTGAGTCGGGTATGTGTGCAGAAAAGAAGGTCTTCCGTCTTTATTATTATGGTCC
>JAMWBP010000048.1 GCA_023819365.1 Candidatus Omnitrophota bacterium | reverse complement strand
TCTTTCTTAACTGTATCCTTATCCACAACAAAAGAAAGTTCTCTTCCCAGTGCTGACTTTTCTATTACTTCTACCTTTACATTATCCATATATTTTCCTTTATAGTTTAGTGTTTCGTGTTTAGAGTTTTAACTCAAGCGGGGTACGGGAATCGAACCCGTATAACCAGCTTGGAAGGCTGATGTTTTACCATTAAACTAACCCCGCACACCAAAAACAAACTCAAAACCTCAAACTCTAAATACTAACCACTGCTTTTCGTAATCTCCCCCTCACTGTTCCCTCTCCCATTGGGGGGAGAGGGTATGGGTGAGGGGTGTCCCTTTCTGCTTTTCAATGAAACTGAGGTGGGCAGGGGAGGATTCGAACCTCCGAAGGCATAAGCCGCCAGATTTACAGTCTGGTGCGATTGGCCGCTCCGCAACCTGCCCAATATCAAGATAGTCAAGGGACTTCGCCCCCTGATACCCCTTTTTCTTCAAAAACCACTTACTTACATTAATCTCCACCTCACTGCGCGAGGAAGTATCGGAATTTGTTACTCTGTCTCTTAAAGAACTTCCAAATTCCGATACTTCTAAATATACCCGCTCCGCCGCAACGATTATACCCTCTGAGACCCTTTTAAAAGGTGGGCACCTCCTCTGACGGCTTTGACTTTTCGCTCTTAGGCGAACCTGTCAGCCCCATCAGAACTTGGTTCCCTTATCTCAAGTGTTGGCTCAAGGGTAAATTCATCATCACGCACGGAGCAGGTATATTAATTTTACCTCTTTTATCAAAAAAAGTAAAATATTTTTATGATTATCATTACAAGCAGTCCAAATGAAACTAAAAAAATAGGAAAGAAAATAGCATCTCTTCTCAAAAAGGGAGATGTTGTATGCCTTACAGGAGAACTCGGTAGTGGTAAGACAACTATAATTAAAGGAATTGTAAAATACCTTACTGACTGTGAAGCCACAAGTCCTTCTTTTGTTCTGATAAATGAATATCCGGGGAAAATACCTGTCTTTCATTTTGACCTTTACCGATTAAGGTGTAAAATAGAGATAGAAACAATTGGATTTGAAGAATATCTTGATAAAGGAATTGTTCTTATTGAATGGGCAGATAAGATAACTGAGATATTACCCGAAGGAACAATCTTTATAAATCTATCCATCATAAATGGTAAAAGAAAGATTGTAATAAAAGGGTTAGAAAGGAGGATGAAAAATGACAAGCAGAGAAAGAGTATTAAAAGCACTTAACCATCAAATTCCTGATAGGGTTCCCATTCAGGACGCTCCATGGGCTGCAACTGTAAGTAGATGGCATAAAGAAGGTCTTCCTGAAGATATATCCCCTGATAAGTATTTTGGGTATGAATTCGCTTTCTTTGGGGCTGACCTTACACCAAGATTTCCTGTAAAAACAATTGAGGTAACTGAGGAATATATTATAACAACCACGTCAATGGGAGGTAAAAGGAAAAACCACAGGGACTATTCTACAACACCTGAGGTTATTGATTGTCCGATAAAAACGAAAGATGACTGGAAGGAAATAAAGAAGCGTCTCAACCCGGACTGGAAAAGGGTTGACTGGGCAACAGGACTTGCAAACAACCAAACTGCCTTTGAAGAAGGTAAGTTTATATGCTTTGGCGCTGCCTGCGGGTATGACGCATTACAGGCATATATGAAGTCAGAGCAACTTCTCATTACTATTGCAGAAGACCCTGACTGGGTAAAGGATATGGTGATGACACTTGCTGAATTGATAATTGTTACAGCAGAGTTGATGATAAACAATGGCTTTAAGTTTGATGGTGCTTTTCTGTACAATGATATGGGATATAGAAACGGCCTTCTCTTTTCACCTGAAAGTTATAGAAAGACCCATTATGATGCAGACCGTCTTTTATACGGATATTTCCACTCAAAAGGGATGAAAACCCTGCTACACAGTTGCGGTAATGTAACAGAACTTGTTCCCCTTCTTATAGAAGCTGGGCTGGACTGCTTACAGCCACTTGAGGTTAAGGCAGGTATGGATGTTATATCTCTTAAGGAAAAATATGGAGAACAACTTGCATTTATGGGCAACATAGATGTCCGTCTAATGGCAGATGATGACCCTTCAAAAATTGAAGAAGAAATTAAAAGGAAATTTGAGGTAGCAAAAAGAAATGGTGGTTATATCTATCATTCAGACCACTCAATCCCTAAAAATGTAAGTTTTCAGCAGTACTGCAGGGTAATGGAACTTGTAAAAAAATATGGTGAATATCCAGAATATAAAGAGGAAGAGTTATCTCCTATCCCTGAAAAGATTGAAGTACCTCAGGAGACAAAACCGGTTGAGAAATCAGGCAGAAAGTTATTTGGGAAGAAGACAAAAGAGATGCCCACGGAAAAACCTGCAGAGAAAGTAAAGCCAGTACAACCAGAAGAAAAGCCACAGAAAAAGGGTATTAAGATATTTGGTAGAAAGAAGGGATGAGGATGAAAAAAGCAGTAGGTATAGACATAGGAGGAACATATATAAAAGCAGGTCTTACAGATGAGAATGGTAATGTGTTGAAAAAATGCCAGTTTCCTACTATGGCAGAAAAAGGAAGTAGAGAAGTTGTCCTTAAACAGATAGAAAAAGGTATTGAGTTTGCTCTTGAAGGACTTAAAGAAAAACCTGCAGGAATAGGGATTGGAACACCTGGAGTTGTAGATAATGAAGGGACTGTCTTTGAAGCACCAAATATCCCTGGCTGGCATAACCTTTCTTTGAAAAAGGTCTTTTCTGAAAAATACAATCTTCCTGTTGTAGTAGAAAACGATGTGAATTCTATTACCTGGGGCGAGTTTTTATATGGAGCAGGAAAGGGATACAACACAATTATCTGTATCACGCTTGGCACAGGTGTTGGAGGTGGAATTGTAAAAGATGGAAAACTCCTCCGTGGAAGTAAATACTCCGCATTAGAGATAGGACACATACCCATTGACTATAAAGGACCTCAATGTAAATGTGGCAATTATGGCTGTATAGAAAGATTTGTCGGAAGGGACTATATAGTAGAAAGGGCTGTAAAAGCAATAAATGAAGGAAAGAAGACACTTATATACCAACTGGTAGAAGGGAAATTAGAAGAGATAACCCCGAAGGTGATATCACAGGCATATAAGAAAGGTGATAAACTTGCCACTGATATCTGGATAGATGTGGGGATATGTTTAGGTGCTTTATTTTCCGGGCTTGTTAACCTTTTAAACCCTGAACTTATTGTTATAGGTGGTGGTATCTCCCAGAATGTTGAGATTATGTTTGAAACAATTGAAAAGACCATCAAAGAACGAGCGATGAAGATTCTTGCTGAAAATATAAAGGTGGTCCCTTCAGGACTTGGTGTTGATGCAGGAATTGTTTCAGCAGGCGCACTCTTGTTTCAAAAATACTAATCTTATGCAGGGGACAAAAAAGAGGTCATCAGATATTCATAATTCAAAAGATTCAATGGAGGATAAAAAGTGAAAATAGAGAATAAAATAAAAGAGAGTATTGAAAATATTCTTGGTCAAAACGGATATACTCTGGATAGTATCTTTCTTTTTGGTTCAAGGGCAAGAGGCGACTTTGAAAAAGAAAGCGACTATGACATCTTGGTTATTATAAAAGATAGTATAGATTTAAAACAGAAAAGAGAGATTTGGATGAAAGTGTTTCATCAACTTCATGAAGATTTCCCATTAACTTCTTTTGATGTGATTATTAAAACCGTTCTGGATTTTGAGGATGAGAAAGATGTTGTAAATACAATTTCAAATGAGGCGTATCTGGAAGGGATTAAATTATGAAGGCACTACCATCTGAAAAGAAATGAAAACATTGCAAGAAATAAAGGAAATTATCCAAAAACACAAAGGAGAACTGCAAGAGAAATATAAAATTAAGGAGATCGCCATCTTTGGCTCTTATGTCAGAAATGAGCAAAAAAAGAGAAGTGATGTAGACATTCTTGTGGATTTTTATGAACTCCCAGATTTGTTAAAGTTCATTGAGATTGAAAGATACCTTGAGGAGATATTGGGAATTAAAGTGGATTTAGTGAGAAAACCTGCTTTGCGTGCGGAACTACGGGATAAAATTTTAAGCGAAGCTGTGGAAATATGAAAAGAGATTATAAATTGTTTGTAAAGGATATTATTGAAGCCATAACTAAAATTGAAAGTTTTGTTGGAGAGATGGCTTTTGAAAAATTTATGAAAGATGAAAAGACCAAAAGTGCTGTTATAAGAGAGATTGAAGTAATCGGAGAGGCAACAAAGAATATACCTGAAGCAATAAGGAGAAAATGCAAAGAATTACCGTGGAAAGAAATGGCGCGAATGAGAGATAAAATCATCCATTTTTATTTTGGTATTGACTATGAAATAGTTTGGGATGTATTGAAACACCGATTACCTCAGATTAAACCAGTAATTTCAAAATTGCTCAAGAAATTAGAAGAGGAAAATGGCTGATAAAAATAATGGAGGGACCAAGAAGTGTTAAAACTGAGAGGACTTTATTATATAACCCATAACATAATATCCCTTCAATTTTACAAAGAGGAATTTTATACCACAAGCATGTATCATGTATAAAGAGAAGATATTCTTGTTACTAATGGTAATGCGGCCAGTCCCAATACTGAAGAGTTTTATAGGTTAAGGATTTGGTCTTGAAGAAATTAGGAATAAATGAGAAAGATTTGATGGATGAGAAAAATGGATTCATTCGTATTTAGCGTAGAGAAATTTTTGTAAATAAGGACAATGAAGATAATCTATTTTGGCTGTGATGCCTTCGGTATACCTTCACTTGAGGAACTGAAAAAAAAACATAATCTGGTATGTGTAATAACCGCCCCTGATAGACCCAGTGGGAGAGGGATGAAAATCTCTTCTACACCTGTAAAGATATGGGCAACAAAAAACAATATACCTGTATATCAACCAGAAGATATATCTGAGAGTGACTTTATAAAAAAACTCAAAGAACTCTCTCCTGAGTTTATTGTCTTAATCTCTTACGGCAAAATACTTCCAAAAGAAATTACAGAGATACCTTCACTTGGAGCAATAAATGTCCATCCTTCTCTACTACCTAAATACAGGGGGGCTGCTCCTATGGAGTGGGCATTGATAAATGGAGAAAAGGAGACAGGAATAACAGTTATAACCATTAAAGATAAAGTAGACACAGGTGAGATTATTAAACAACAAAAAGTTCCCATTGATGAGGAAGATGATATATTCTCTCTGAAAGAGCGTCTTTCAAGAATTGCCCCTTCTCTTCTACTTGAATGTCTTGAAGATGTCAAAAATGGGATTCAACCACAGCCACAGCATGGAATACCAAGTTATGCAAGACGCCTCAAGAAAGAAGATGGCCTGATACAATGGAAGAAAAAATCCACAGAGATATACAACCTTATAAGGGGGATAAAAGAATGGCCTGGTGCTTATACCTATCTCAATGGAAAGTATATAAAAATTTATACTGCGTTCCCTACTTTAGACCAGAAAACTGGAAGACCGGGAGAAATAGTGGGTATTGACCACTTATGTATATATGTTGCCTGCGGAGAAGGTGTTATAAGGATTAAAGAACTACAGATGGAAGGTAAACGAAGGATGTCTGCCTCTGAATTTCTTAATGGCCACCCTTTAAAAATAGGTGCTACATTTTCAGAAACAAGGTAATTATGAAGGGAAAACTTAAACAGTCCTGCAGATTTTTTAAGGCAGATACACCCTGTATCTACCATAAGTTAGATGGCCGTAGATGTCCAGAATGTCTGGACTTTGAAAAGTTGGCTGGTAATATCATTATTATTAAGAAAGAGGCAGCA
>JAMWBP010000047.1 GCA_023819365.1 Candidatus Omnitrophota bacterium | reverse complement strand
AAACGGAGTAATCTATAAAACTCAGTTCCAAGTGATAGCCCTGCAATAACTGAAAGTATAAAAAATAGCGAGACAAAAGCATATTTAGTTTTTATCTTTTTATTGGACATATGCAAATTTCTATTATCTATTTTTCTTCTCCTTATTTCCTCTCTTTTTCCCCTCTCTCCATTGTTCCCTCTCTCCTTTTTCCCTCTCCCCTTTATCCCCCTCACCTTTTCCCTCGCCCCTCAGGGGAGAGGGTAGGGTGAGGGGACTTTTCCCTCGCCCCTCAGGGGAGAGGGTAGGGTGAGGGGCGGGGAGAGGGCAGGGTGAGGGTGAAATATTTTCTATTTAATATACAGCATTTTATACATCTCTTCAACTGTCTGAATAAAACTTGCCGGGGTAGGACTTCCAATCACTGTGGGCTCTAAAGAATATATCTTCCTATTTTTAACTGCATTTGTATTTTTCAACTTTTCCCATAAGAGATTTTGTTCCTCCTCCATTGTGAGAAATATAATAACATCAGGGTTTCTTTTTACTACATCTTCTACACTGCAGGAAAACCACTTTCTATTTACATCTCTGAATATATTTATTCCTCCTGCATATTCTATTGCTTCATTTATATAGGTATTATTTCCTGTTGTAAAGAGTGGTTTAAACCCGAGGATAAAAAAGACCTTCTTCTTTTTTTTCTGTTTTTTTGCCTGTTCGCCTATCTTTGCCAGTTCTGCATTCACTCCCTTGAGAATTTCTTCTGCCCTATCTTTTTTGCCCAGTGTTTCAGCAAGTAATAAAAAGTTTTTGCAGATATCTTCAAAGGTATATAGTTGTTCAAGTGTAAGGGTCTTTATCCCTATGTTGTTAATCTTCTGTATATGTTCCTGTCTATTACCTTCCTTTGAACCAATTACTATATCAGGTTTTAGTGAGATAATCTTTTCTATGCTTGGCTCAAGGAGTGTTCCTATAATCTCTTTCCCTTTTTTTATCTCTTCTCTGTCATATATAGTAAGCCCTACAATCTGATTTTCAAGTCCAAGCAAGTAGATATTCTCAGTTACATAGGGACCAAGAGAGACAATCCTTAATGGTTCTGCTTTAACTATGATTGAAAGTGCCAGTATTATAAGTATATATTTTTTCACTGCATTTTCTCCCTTTTCACTAACATATACCCGTCTATTTTTTCTCTCTTGTCGTTTCAGGTCCCTGCTTTCATTTTTCTCCTACCCTTCACTTATTCTTTTCTCCTCTTGTTTCCCTCTCCCCTCTGGGGAGAGGGTTAGGGTGAGGGACATCCTCTCCTATTCTAAATCATATAACTCGTCATCTTCGGATAAGTCCCCCAGGTCAGAGTCGTGAGAACTTACATTATATTTCTGTTTAAGTGCCCTCACACTTCCGTCAACGAACGCAACATTGGCAAATCCATTATGTCTGAAATGAACAGTAGGACCTATACCCCAACTCATTTCCTCAGAAGGTGCCCTTAGATAGTTATTCGCTCCAATCTCACTGGTAAAGGAAGACCAGATAGCACTATCTGCTAAAAGAACTGTGGCTGTGGGATTTTTTATCCTGGCAAGTTTTACTGGAATTTTACCTTCATTGGGCGAACCACCTATATAGGTAGCATTATAGGCATAGCCAGTATAGGGTCTTGCATCCCAGACCTTTCCTCTAAAGGTAGGGCAGGCATATACTTTGCCTTTTATATATGGTCCTAAAAGCCCAGGAGATGTCTGATAAGTGTTCCAGTCAGTGTAAAAGTCCCATCCATATTCCCAGGACCAGTCAGAAGCATAATAATAGGCAGGTGGAAAATACTCATTATAGTCCTGTGTATACATCATAAATGCAAGGGTTAGTTGTCTTAGATTGCTCATACATACCGCCTGTCTTGACTTTTCCCTTGCTTTGCTTAATGCAGGTAGAAGCATTGCTGCCAGTATCGCGATTATCGCGATTACTACCAGCAACTCTATTAAAGTAAACCCTCCCTTCTTTACTGCTACTGCTTTCCTACTTTTTCTTTCCATCTTCTCCTCCTTTGTTTTTGTTATATTTTCCACTTCTTTCCTCGCCCCTTTATTTTTCTCTTCTCCCCTCGCTCCTTTATCCCCCTCACCTTTTTCCTCTCCCCAGTGGGGAGAGGGCAGGGTGAGGGTGTCCTCCCTCGCCCCGCTTTGCGGGGAGAGGGTACGGGTGAGGGGTTTTTTGTAGCAGTGTGATAAATCACACCGCTACAAAAATAAAAAAACCCGCCATAAACATTATGGCGGGCTGCACCCTTTTTTTCTTCGCCTCAAAATACAAAATCCCTTTTCCTGTGCTCCGCAGGAAAAAGTTTCGCCATCTCTCAGAGCAGGTCTTCTGACTTGGGCTTCATCCTACTTTTCTACCTTCCCACCTTTCGGCAGTGGCTTTTGAATTTCGTCAGCCCTACAGCGCCGGGAGCGTGGTTGTCTCCTCACTCTCGTGAGTGCAACACTTCCCTATCAAGCCCTCTTGGGCACTCTGAGAAATACATTCCAATTTTATATAATTATACCACTTTATAAAAATCTGTCAACAGATCATAAATATATGTTAAAATAATAAAGCAGAGAAAAAGGAACTGAGATGGTAAAAATATATAAAATAGAGGTTTGTAATAAAAAAGGTATTCCAGATGCTTTTGGGTTGGATGTTATGAAGAATATCAGGGAAACAGGAATAGTAAAAGTAAAAGATGTAACGACATCCGATTTATACTGTTTCCAAGGAGATATATCCTTAGAAGATATAAAAAGAATTGCAGATGATGTGCTTTTAGATAAGGTAATACAGGAATACATTATAAGAGAAGAAGACAGGGGAGATTTTGAAGATAAAGGGTATGGTATTGTGGTGGATGTCTTTTATAAAAAAGGAGTTACAGATGCAGTTGCAGAAACAGTTGCGGTTGCAGTTAAAGATGCAGGGATAAAAAAGGATGTGAAGATATCTACAGGCAAAAGATATTATATAAAAGGTGAATTAACAAAAAAAGAGATTGAACTTATATGTGAGAAGGTCCTTGCAAACCGTCTTGTGCAGGACTATGTAATACACTAAAGGAAGATGTGAATGGGAAAATATGCAAAAGAAGTAGAAATTATAGGAGTTGATGATAAAGTATTACTGGATATAAGTGAAAGAAATCTTTTATCTCTTAACCTTGATGAGATGAAGATTATTCAGGAATATTTTACTTCTCTTGGAAGAAATCCTACTGACTGCGAGATAGAGACAATTGCACAGACATGGTCAGAACACTGTTATCATAAGATATTCAGGGCAGATATTGATTATACAGAGATAAAAGAAAAGAAGCATATGAGGCGTAGTAATATAACCCTTCTAAAATTAATCAAGAAGGCAACTGATAAGGTGAAAGGTAATTTCTGTATCTCTGTTTTTGAGGACAATGCAGGAATTATAAGGTTTAATAGAAGATATGGTATTGCCTTTAAGGTAGAGACACATAACCATCCTTCAGCACTTGAACCGTATGGTGGAGCAGGTACTGGTATAGGTGGTGTTATAAGAGATATATTAGGTGCCGGTAAGGGTGCAGTTCCTATACTTAATACAGATGTTTTTTGTTTTGGTATTTTAGATACCCCATATCCAGAACTTCCCGAAGGAGTACTTCACCCACGGAGAGTTTTCAGAGGCGTTGTTAGTGGTGTGAGGGACTATGGCAACAGGATGGGAATACCTACTGCTTGCGGTGCTATTATCTTTGATAAGGGATACCAGAATAACTGTCTTGTCTATTGTGGAACACTTGGAATAATACCGGTTGATAAGGTCAAAAAAAAGGTAGTAGATGGTGATTATATTGTAGTTGTGGGTGGAAAGACAGGCAGGGATGGGATACATGGTGCCACCTTTTCTTCTATTGCTCTTGATAAGGATATCTCTACAAGCGTGGTCCAGATAGGAAATCCAATCGTTGAGAAGAAGATGATGGATGTATTGATAAAGGCAAGGGATGAATCCCTTTATAGTGCTATTACTGACTGTGGAGCAGGCGGCCTTTCCTCTGCTGTTGGAGAGATGGGAAAAGATGTAGGTGCATGTGTTTATCTTGAAAGGGTTCCATTAAAGTATGAAGGACTTGCGCCCTGGGAGATATGGGTTTCAGAATCACAGGAAAGGATGGTTCTTGCAGTTCCTGAAAAAACCCTTGAAAGGTTATTGCAATTATTTGCCGAAGAAGATGTAGAAGCAACAGTTATAGGGCAGTTTTTGAAAACAGGTAAACTTGAGATATTTTACAACGGAGAACAGGTATGCTGCCTTGATATGAAGTTCTTACACAGGGGGCTACCTCCAAGAAAACTGAAAGCAAAGTTTTATGTTGATAAAGGGAAAGAGCTTTTTAGAAAAAAACGACTGAAAGAGAAGGATTTATCTATCTGGAAAGAACGGATTTTAAAAGTTTTAGGCAGTTATAATATCTCCTCAAGAGAAGCAGTTATAACCCAGTATGACCATGAAGTTCAGGCGCGTACGATTATAAAACCATTGATAGGAATGCAACAATCAGGGCCCTCAGATGGAGTTGTGTTAAAGCCACTCTATGATGAATGGAAAGGGATAGCAGTCAGTTGTGGTATAAATCCTTTTTATGGGAAGATAGACCCTTACTATATGGCTGGATGTTGTATTGAAGAGGCGTTGAGAAATGTTGTATCGGTTGGTGCAGACCCTGATAGTGTAGCAATCCTTGACAACTTCTGCTGGGGAGATATCAACAATCAAGAAAATCTTGGTGCTTTAACAAGGTGTGTAAAGGGATGTTATGAATTTGCTGTTAAATACAAACTTCCATTTATATCAGGTAAAGATAGTTTGAATAACTTTTTCATAGATAAAACAACAGGAGAAAAGACATCTATCCCTGGAACACTACTTATCTCTGCAGTGGGAATAGTTCCAGATATAAGAAAAACAGTTACATCTTCCTTTAAAAAAGAAGGAAATTTTATTTATATCTGTGGTAGAACACAAAACGAACTTGGTGGGTCAGAATACTACAGAATATATGGAATAAAAGGCGGTAAGGTTCCTGAACCAAACCCCTCAAAGACATTGCCTTTAATGAGAAAGATATTTAATTTAATAAAGACAGGGGTTATAAAGGCATCCCATGACTGCTCTGATGGTGGATTGATAGTGACTTTATTAGAAATGGCGATTGGTGGAGATAAAGGGGGCACTGTTTGTCTTGATAATGTCCCCTGTTCTGATAAGTCAATTGAGGTCCTTCTTTTTTCTGAAAGTCAGGGTAGGTTTATAGTTGAGGTTGAGAGAAGATACAGAGAAAAATTTGAAAAGTTTATGGCTGGTTCTACATTTGCTCTTATAGGCGAGATAGATAGTAGTGGGTTGTTAGATATTGTTTATAAACAGGATAAAATTACTATTTCTATAAGAGAAGCACAGGATATATGGAAGGGTGGACTTAAATGGTAAGCCCAAGAGTTTTAATTTTAAGGGTAGGTGGGACCAATTGTGATAGAGAAACAGAGTGGGCTTTTTCCCTTGCAGGTGCTCTTCCTGATAGGGTTCATATAAACCGACTAAAAGAAGGTAGTAAAAAACTGAGTGATTATCAAATTCTTGTAATTCCAGGTGGTTTTTCCTATGGTGATGATATTTCAGCAGGAAAGGTTCTTGCTAATGAGATAAGGCATAACCTTAAAGAAGAGATAAACAGATTTATTGAGGAGAAGAGACCTGTAATAGGGATATGTAATGGCTTTCAGGTACTTGTAAAAGCAGGGATTCTTCCATGGAATGGGCAGCAGGTTGTCTCTCTTGGTTGGAATGACTCTGCAAGGTTTGAAGATAG
>JAMWBP010000046.1 GCA_023819365.1 Candidatus Omnitrophota bacterium | reverse complement strand
AAGAACTTCTAATTTAATAAAAAAGCATGCTATTAAGACAAAGGCTATAAATATTAAATAATACAAACTTTAAGTTTGAATTAGCACCTGAAAGGGTAAAAAGCATTCTTGAAAAGATAGCATCTACTTCAATAGTTATACCGAAAGGGGCAAAGATACCACCGCGTTCTTACTACACTATAGGCGATTTAATGAGTATTGTTATAGTGATTATCCCTACAGAGATAGGACCGGTTCCTATCTTCCTTCCTTTCCCTATAAGAGAGCCAGAGGGCTGTCAGTATTATGAACCCATACTTGCTGTAAATCCGGGCTCATTAAGTTTTATTGATGATATATTAGGCAAGATACCACTCTTTGCCAATTTAGGACTGGACTTTACAATGCGGCTTTATGATAGCAGGGATAACCTTATAGAGCATACTGAATACATAGTTGACACTCCTGTGACAACCGTTGGTAAGAATGACCCAAGGATGTCAGGTATATTTGACTGGTATCCACAAAGACCAACCCCTGGAAAGCATAATATAACATTCCAGCCCTGGATTGGTCATGAGTTTGGAATGACTGACTGGTTATTTAACTGGCCTACATCCTTTGTTGTAAAAAATGATAGAATGGTTTCTATATCAGAACTTTCTTTTATCCACAAAAGAGAACACTGGAAGACACTTGACTTCTGGAAATATGGGGCTGACAGGAAACTTCTTGATAAATTTACAGTTGTAGAGAATCCGGAAGACCCAACATATGGAAGAATAAATATAAATACTGCTTCTGATATTGCCCTGATGTGCCTTCCACTTGTTGATAAAGATGTGGCAGATGCGATAATAAATGCGAGACCCTACAAAGACATATCAGAGGTACTCGGGGTATATGGAGATGGTTCTTCTGGACAGGAATCTTTAAGCAGGGAGATAACAAAATATGGTTTTAATTTCAGGGACAATACAATGGACTTTTTTATTGATGAAGAAAAGGAGAAAGAACTTATTTTTTCAAGGATAATAGACCTTATAACCGTAAGGAGCAATGTATTTAAAATTATAACAGTAGGACAGAAGGTGCAGGATATAAATAATAATGGTAAAATAGAAGATGAAGAGGTTATATCAGATAAGAAGTTAGTTGTCTGGTATGATAGAAATAAGAAAAAGATAAGATATAGACAAGAGATAGTGTAGAGAAGGGGTGAGGTAATAATATGAAAAAGATAAAAATTAAACTTTCTCCAAAAAGTAAGAGGATATTACTTATATCTGCTCTTGTAATTATTTTTGCCGGACTTATATACTTCATTTTATTTTTTAAAAACAGAAATGTGGTTGCGGTTGTGAATGGCTATCCAATTACGATAAAAGATATACTTGTTGAGGTTGAGTTGTCCCCATCAATATATAAGGAGACACTAAGGGTAGACCCTAAAAGTATTGTGGAAACATATATAAACCAGATACTTCTCTTCCAGGAAGCAAAAAGATATGAGAGAAGATTGAAAAAAGATGTGGCTGATATGATGAAAAACTATTATATAAAAATACTGACAAAACAATATGTAGATAAAATTGTCACTGAAAAGATAAAGGTTACTGAGGAAGAGATAGCAGAATATTACAATACCCATCTGGAAGAGTTTTTTATACCTGAAAAGGTGAGATTATTTGAGATAGTACTACCCACACAGGAGAAAGCTGAGGCAGTAAGGAAACGGCTCTCTCTGGGTGAGTCCTTTGAGTTGATAGCAATGAACGAGTCCATATCGGCAAGCAAGGAAAAGGCAGGAGACCTTGGATGGATTGATGTAAGGAAACTTGAACCGGAGATAGCAGCACTTGTTTCAAAGATGACACCAGGTGATATACTTGGAAACATTATAAAAACAGAGGCAGGATACCATATCATCAAACTTGCTGGTAAAACAGAAAGCAGGATGCTAACACTTGAAGAGGCAAAGTCTTCTATAGAGGAGATGCTGGTTTCATTCAAAAAAAAAGGAGAGGTTGATAACCTAATGGCTAAACTTAAGGATAGAGGGAAAATAAGAGTTTATTTAGAAAGGGTAGAAAGATTGAAGTCAAAGTAAAAGAGAGGAGACAATGAAAAAAGTAATTTTTTGTGCAATACTTATCTGTGTAATATCCGGACTTTACTGTGAAAATGCATCGGTTGTGATGGTGGGAAACAAGGTTGTCTTTGAAAGCGATGTAAGAATGAAGATGAAGGAAGAGGGAAAGGACTATGAGGAGGCACTGAGGGATGTTGTGATAGAAAAGATGCTTCTGTTCCAGGCCGAGAAGGAAGGGATTGTGGTATCTCCTGATGAACTCACTCTTGAAATAGAACATATTAAGAAAAGGTTTCCAGATGAGGCATCTTTTTATAAAGCACTGGAAAAAGAGAATATTCCTTACAGTGTATTTGTAAAGACAGTAGAAGATAAGATAAAGGTCAAGAATCTTATAAAAAAGAATGTGGTTGATAAGATAGATATAACAATATCTGAGATTGCAGCGAAGATGAAAGAATTAAAAGAAAAGGGTGATTGTTACTATCGTTTCCGTCTGAAGTGGTTTGACAGTGAACTTTCAGCACAGGAATTTATAAATGCCTTTGATAGCACAAAGGAAACAGATATGGGAGAAGAAGTGTCTCTTTCCAGAGAAGAGATTATGCCTGAGGTTTTATCTGAGATTGAAAAAATTTCTCCAGGAAAACTCAGTGGTCCCATTAAGATTGGGAATAGATATCTTGTAATTTTTCTTAAAGATATAAGACATGAAGAAGTTAATTCCTATAAAGAGTTATATTTGAAAGCCAGAGAGACATTGCAAAATATGAAGTTTGAGAAGCAGTTCAACAGTTATCTTAAAGAACTACATTCAGAAATTCCTGTATTTTACTGCGATTGATATCTGAAGGATTCGGGTTGTTGATAAGATGAAGAAAAAAGTTATAGGGATATCTATTGGGGACCCTGCTGGTATAGGACCTGAGGTCCTTCTGAAAGGTTTTCCTTATATCAAACAAGTCCCTGGTACTATACCACTTGTAATAGGTGATACCCCTGTTATAGAAAGGAATTTTTTTTATGGAAAGTTTCCTCTCAATTTGATAAAAACAAGGGATGACATAAAAGATGGCTATTTGAATGTATATGACCCAGAGATTATAAAAGACAAAAGTTATCCAACAGGTAAGGATACATCATTGTGTGGTAGGGCATCTTTTCTTTATGTGGAAAGAGCAATCTCTCTCTGGAAAGAAAAGGTAATAGATGGACTTGTTACACTCCCTATTTCAAAGAAGGCATGGCATATTGCTGGTTTTAGATACGCGGGACATACGGAACTTCTTGCTGAACGGCTGGGGTGTGAAAAATATGCTATGGTTATGGTTGCAGGAAGTATAAAGGTACTTCTTATCACAGCCCATATACCACTGAAGGATGTAAGTAAAAATTTGTCCATACCACTTCTTGTAGAAAAGGTTACCACCGGGTATCAATTTCTGAGAAGGCATGGTATAAAAAACCCTGTTATAGGTATCTCCGGATTTAATCCACACAGTGGAGAGGGTGGAATGTTAGGTAAAGAAGAGCAGGAGATAATATCACCTGCAATAAAATCATTGAGAAGAAAAGGTATAACCTGTGAAGGCCCAATCTCCCCGGATGTGGTTTTCAAGAAGGCAATTGAAGGAATTATTGATATGATTGTAGTGATGTATCATGACCAGGCGATGATACCGCTTAAGACATTCTTTTTTGATAAACTTGTCAATGTTACAGCAGGACTGAAGATGGTAAGGACAAGTCCGGGGCATGGAACTGCCTTTGATATTGCATATAAAGGAAAAGCAGACCCTTCCAGTTTTGTTGAGGCATATAAACTTGCTGGAGATTTGATCACAAAAGTTTGAGGAGACACATAATGGAATTTCTTACACTCAGAAAAAGTATTGAACTGCTTCAGACAAGAAATATAAATATTAAGAAGTATCTCGGGCAACACTTCCTTATAGATAGAAACACCAGGGATAAACTCCTCTCTTTTGCAGAACTCCAGAAAGATGATATTGTTGTTGAGATAGGACCAGGATTGGGTGCTCTTACAGATGGAATTATAGAAAAAGTAAAGGATGTATATGTATTTGAGATAGACCCTGATTTCTGCAATATCTTGAAAGAAAGGTTTTCTCCATATAAAAACTTTCATCTTATAGAAAAGGACTTCCTTGAAACAGAAAGAAGGTGGTGGGAGTTGTTTCAAGGAAAAGTCAAGGTAATAGGGAACACACCTTACTATATCAGTTTACCTATTGTTTTTAAGATACTGGATATGAGAGATAAAATAAAATTAGCACTTCTTACAGTCCAGAAAGAGGTCGGACAGCGTCTTGTTGCATCTCCAGGAAGTAAAAACTATGGTGCTGTTTCAGTATTTATTTCTATTTACTCTCATTCAAAGATATGTTATCTTTTAAGAAAAGATGTATTCTTTCCTAAACCAGAGGTAAATTCAGTAGCAGTAAGGATAGTTCCTCTGGAAAGACCGGTGATAAAGATAGATAAAGAGAAAGAATTTACAAGGTTTTTGCCACAAATTTTCAATCTAAGAAGGAAGAAAATATCCAATGTAGTCCATAAAATATTTGGTATAGAAAAGGAGATATTTGAGAGATTGTTAGAACAGGAAAATATATCAAAAGATGTTCGTGTGGAAGCACTTACACCAGAAGAGATTTATAGAGTATTTGAAATTATAACAACTCTAAAAGCATCGGAATTTCAATCCGATGCTTCATTCAAGGGATTGTTATAGTATAGATAACTTACAAAAAAGTCAAGAAGGGATTTTCAGGGGTGGGAACCCACCGAAAGTGGGTGCCACCTGACTTTCTTGAAAGGAGAAAAAAGATGGCTATGTGGATAGGTATTAACAGGAAGGCAAGGGTCTGTTATGGGTTTGATGATATATCACTTGTACCCGGGAATATCACCATTAACCCTGAAGATGTTGATATTTCAACAGAGATAGGTGGTATAAAATTTGATACTCCTGTACTTGCTGCTGCGATGGATGGTGTTTGTGACACCAGATTTGCTATAGAGATAGGTAAACTTGGAGGGATAGGTGTGCTGAACCTTATGGGGATATATACAAGGTATGAAGACCCTTATTCAGTTATAGAAAAGATTATCAGCAGTCCCCATCAGGAGGCCACAGCACTGATACAGAGTATTTACAGAGAACCTGTCAAGGAAAAACTTATTGCCCAAAGGGTGGAAGAGATTAAGAAAGGCAATGTTGTGTGTGCAGTAAGTTGTATACCGCAGTATGCAGAGAGGTTTCTCGGGATATGTCAGGAGGCAGGGGTAGACATCTTTGTGGTGCAGTCAACAGTTACGACTGCAAGACATATATCTTCTTCTTATAAAGCACTTGACCTCACTGCTTTGTGTAGATCAGCAAAGGTTCCTATTATTGTTGGCAATTGTGTTACATTTGATGTTGCTATTGAACTTAGGTTTGATTTCCAAGACGGCACGCAGACAATTTACGGTTTTGAATTGGGCAGCGAACGAGGGGATAAGTATCGCATTAAAGCGGAATGGTGTGAAACAAATCGTCCTGACGGAACAAGCGATGGCTTTGCAGTTTGTGAAGGGCGCCCCACTCGTTTGCCCCAAATGCTTCCCCCAAGACTTCCAAAATTGAAACATGTTAAGTATCTGCTCTTCCCGTTTTTGGGAAATACCATCGCTCCTCAAGCGTGGAACTTCCTAAGGTCAATGATGTTTTGTCACCCCTTGCCCTACGCCATTCGTTCTTACGCTTACATAACGCCAATTGTTCCATCACCCTTGCTTGAAAGTGGCGAGAATTTACCCTCCGTCTTGCGGAAATTGGAGAAAAACTACCCTGAGTCCTTTAACGAGATTTGCAAAAACTTGCGATTATTGGTGCCT
>JAMWBP010000045.1 GCA_023819365.1 Candidatus Omnitrophota bacterium | reverse complement strand
CTGGTGGTGTTATGGCATACACGTTTATAAAGGCAAAAAATTGGGAGATAGGAGATTCTAAGGTGGAGATGGATGCAGTTCCACTAGCCAAAGAGATTATCAGAGAGATAAATAAAAGACATCTTGAGTTTCACACACCACTTGACCATATCATTGCTGATAAAATAGGTCCTGATGCACACTATTTTGCCACAGAAAGAGGCACAGTTCCCCATAACTGGATAGGTGTAGATATCGGACCACAGGCGATTGAGGAATATACCGACTGTATAAGAAGAGCAAAAACAATCTTCTGGAATGGACCTATGGGAATATATGAGATAGAGGCATTTGCTAAAGGAACTCTGGAGATTGCAAGGGCAATAGGTCAGCAGGAAGGTGTGTTTTCAGTTATAGGGGGAGGTGACTCAATTGCTGCTGTAAATAAGGCAGGTGTCGCAGATAAGATATCCCATATCTGTACAGGTGGTGGAGCATCTCTTGAGTTTCTTGAAAAGGGAACATTGCCTGGTATAGAGGTCTTGAAAAAGTAAGAGAGGGTAAGAAAATGAGAAAGAGTTTAGTCGCAGGAAACTGGAAGATGTATAAAACACCAAGGGAATCCATTGAATTTGTTAAGGTATTGAAAGATAGTGTAAAAGTGTACAGTGATAGAGATATTCTTATATGTCCTCCCTTTACATCATTGGTCCCTGTTTCTGATATATTGAAAGGCACTCCTATAAAATTGGGAGCACAGAATGTTTTTTTTGAAGAAGAAGGTGCATTCACTGGAGAAATATCAACGCGTATGTTAAAAGATACAGGGGTTTCTTATATCATCTGTGGTCATTCAGAGAGAAGAAATATATTTATGGAGACAGATGAGATAGTAAATAAAAAGGTTAAAAAGATAATTTCATCAGGAATTACAGCCATTCTTTGCGTGGGCGAAAAACTGGAAGAGAGAGAGAAAGGTAATACTTTTAATGTGATTGAAAGGCAGATTGAAAAATGCCTTGAAGGTATTAAAGACACAGCAGGTGTTGTTATTGCCTATGAGCCAGTATGGGCTATAGGGACAGGTAAGAATGCAACTCCAGAGCAGGCAGAAGAGGTTCATTCTTTTATAAGGGGATTGATTGAAAAGTTATTTGGAAAAGATTTCGCAGAGAAGATATTGATACTTTATGGTGGAAGTGTTAAACCTGAAAATATAGATTCTTTAATGGCCCAGAAGGATATTGATGGTGTTCTTGTAGGAGGAGCCAGTTTGAAGTTAGAGTCATTTTTGAGGATAATAGATTATAAAAAGTAATAAATTAAAGGGGGAAAGATGTATCTTGTATTGTTGATTTTTCATCTTATTGTTTCATTACTTCTTATAGGAGTGGTTTTATTACAGTCAGGAAAAGGCGCATCTCTTTCAAATATATTTGGGGGCGGTGGGATGGAAACTGTCTTTGGTGCAGAGACATCTGTCATATTAAATAGAATAACATCTATACTTGCAATCATATTTATAATCAACTCCATTCTGCTTGCTACTTTGCCGGGGAAATTGACTACAAAAAGTATCCTACAGCAAGAGATACAGAAGGAGCGACCACTCATTCCCCCTGTAGCACCTGAAATTCCAGAAAATTAAGTTTTTTATGGAAAAAATAATAGAACTTCCTGAAGAAGGTAAGGTGGTATTTTTAGGTGATACACATGGAGATTATAAAACTGCAAGGATGATAATAAATGGATTTATCAACAAAAAAAGACATTACATTGTTATGCTTGGTGATTATGTAGACAGGGGAGAAGATTCAAGAAAGAATATAGATTTTTTGATTGAAATGCGTCAAAAACATCCAAATCTTATAATGCTTGCAGGCAACCATGAGATGTTTTTTATAAGGGAATGCAGCCCTTCAGATTTCTGGGATGCTCTTTCAAAGGAAGAGTATGAATATTATAGAAGTGTGTTTTCAAAACTTCCACTTGCTGTCTCAGGAAATGGTTTTCTGGCACTGCATGGTGCTCTCCCTGATATAGAAAAAATAGGAGATATAGATGCAATACAGCTGGGAGATGAAAACTGGATAAGGATAATATGGGGTGATTTCAGGGACAAACCTGGAGTGTCTCTTGGAAACTTTCTCGGAAGACCAAAATTTGGTAGGGATTATTTTTTAAAAGTAATGGAGCGTCTTGGAAAAAATGTACTTATCCGTGGACATGACCCTCTTGCTCCTGAAAGAATGTTTGATAATAGATGTCTGACATTGTTCACATCTTCTAATTACAGTTCTAGAAAGATAGCCATACTTGATTTAAAAAAAGAAGTTAGAAGTATAGATGATATTGAGATAATTTCTCTGGATGCTGATGATATTGAATTATAGCAATGACCATTTGAAGGTTAGAGGGTTTTAAAGGCAAAAATAAAGAAAAACAAGATATGAAGAGAAAACAGGATTTCGGTGGTTATAAATTAGAGGAAGTGATAGGTGGTGGTATGTACACCAAGATTTATAGGGCTCACTATGCCCTTGCCAGACCAGTATATGGTGATACAGTAGCGATAAAGATACTATATCTGAAAGGGAATTTTCGTGAGCGCGCAAAACTTATAAATCAGTTTGAGAGGGAAGCAGAGATAGCAATAGGACTGAACCATCCTAATATAGTAAAGGTTTATAATTTTGGAAGGTATCGTAACCAGTATGCGATAATTATGGAGTATGTAAATGGGAAAAACCTGAAGGAGATGCTTTACCAGAGAAATAAGATACCACTTAATGTTCTTATTAAAATACTCTGTGAAGCAGGGCAGGGCCTTGCCCATATTCATAAAAATAATATTGTTCATAAAGATGTAAAACCAGACAATATCCTTGTATCAGAAGACCTTTCTGTTGTTAAAATCACTGACTTTGGAATAGCAAAACTTCCTGGACGGTTATGGCAGAAGGATATATTTCCCAAAGGAGGGACTGTTACGAAATATGGAACCATATCTTATGTGTCTCCTGAACAGGCACAGGGGAATGCAAATTTTTATTCTGATATATACAGTTTTGGTGTTACCATTGACGAGGTGATTACAGCGAAAGTTGAAGTTCCTGATGAACCAGAAAAAAACCAGGAGGACTATTTCAGAAGGATAGACATCAGGAGTTATAGAAAAAACACAGGTAGACAGGCAGTTCTGTGTGAAGATTTAAATGTGCCTGAGGAATTAAAGGAGATTATAAAAAGAGCGACAAGACAGGAACCTTTTTTAAGATATCAGTCAATGGATGAACTGCTTTTTGAATTAAGAAAATTTTTATAATGAAAAATAATATAGCATTACTTCTTCTTGCTATTGTTTTCGCAGGATGTCACACATCCCATATTAAAAGAGAATCCGAAAATACCATTGTACTTTCCACATCTTCGGACCCCAAGTCATTTAATCCCATTATAGCCAAAGAAACAAGTACAACTACTATAACACAGTTTATATTTGAAGGACTTATATCTATTGATGGCGTTACCCATGAAATTAAACCTTCACTTGCGAAAAGATGGGAGGTGGACAGTACCGGGAAGGTGTGGAAGTTTTTTTTGCGGGAGGATGTAAAATGGAATGACGGGTATAATTTTACAGCAGATGATGTTGTCTTTACATATAAAAATCTTATCTACAATTCAAATATTCCTACAAGCAGTAAAGATGTCCTCAGCATTGATGGTAAACATTTCCAGGTTAGAAAGATTGATAGATATACAGTAGAGTTTATACTCCCAGAAAAGTTTGCTCCATTCCTTCAACTTATGAGTCAGGAAATCCTACCCGCTCACAAAGTATCTCATTTTCTTGAAAAGGGAATATTTACCAGTTGGTGGGGAGTGAATGAAAAGCCAGATAATATTGTTGGTACAGGTCCTTTCAAAATAAAAGAATATAGACCTGCTGAATGGGTAATACTTGAAAAAAATCCTTATTATTGGAAAAAAGACAGTAAGGGTCAACGTCTTCCATATCTCCACAGAATTGTTTTTCTTATAATTTCTGATGCAAATATGTCTTTACTGAAATTTAAAACAGGAGAGATAGATATAGTTCCAGTAAGGGGACAGGACTATCCTTTGCTGGAACCATTGCAAGAAAAATTAAACTTTACAATATATAAACTCGGTCCATCACTCGGTTCAGAATTCATTACATTAAATCAAAACATAAAATCACCTTTACAGGATTACAAAAAAAGATGGTTTAGAAACAGAAACTTCCGGAAGGCAATTGCATATGCCATTGATAAAGAGAATATAATAAAGAATGTGTATGGTGGATTTGCAACACTTCAGGAAGGTCCTCTTAACATCTCCTGTGGATTTTTCTATAATCCTTTTGTGAACAAGTATCCATATAATTTAAACATGGCTGAAGAGATATTAAAAAAAGAAGGGTTTCACAGGGTAAATGGAGTTCTCTTTGATAAAGATAACAACCCTGTGGAATTTACAATTCTCACAAACAGTAATAACTTTGAAAGGATACAGATTGCCAGTATTATACAGGATGACCTGAAAAAATTAGGGATGAAGGTTAATCTACTTCCTGTTGAATTTAATACACTTGTAACAAAAATTAGCGTTACAAAGGACTGGGAGGCAGTTATAATAGGACTTACAGGTGGTATAGAGCCACATGGAGGTAAAAATGTCTGGCATACAAAAGGGCAGTTACATCTCTGGAATTTAGAACCGGATGAAAATAATATAGCTGAATGGGAAAGGATGATTGATACTATATTTGAAGAGGGTGCTAAGGAGTTAAATCCTGTAAAGAGAAAGAAATTGTACGATAGGTGGCAGGAGATTGTCTCTGAAGAACTACCATTGATATATACTGCAAGTCCCGTAGTAATGACAGCAGTGAGAAACAAGTTTGAAAATCTTAAACCCAGTGTATATGGTGGGGTTTTGCATAACATAGAAGAAATAAAAATAAGAACTAATAAATAGAGGAAGCAAATTTTTATGTACCGATTGAGGATTTTCTATAGAAAAGAAGGCATAGCCCGGTTTATATCTGAAAGAAATTTTCAGAGAGTTATAGAACGGATATTAAGAAAGATGGAACTACCATTAAAATTTACAGAAGGGTTCAGCCCACATCCCAAGATGAGTTTTGGGCACCCTTTACCCATAGGAATTGCAGGGATTAATGAGTGTTTTGATATATTCCTGATAAATAAGATAGATATAAATTTATTTTTAGAGAGAAGTAGAGAGATTCTTCCTGATGGTATAAGCTTTATTTCATGTTGCTGGGTGAAGATAGAAGCACCTTCTATACATAAGATAGAAACTTTCGCAAAGTATACGATTGAATTAACAAAAGGGGAAAATATTGAAGATATTAGAAAAATAGGAAAAATAGTTGAGCATAAAGAAGGGAAGGTTGTATTGGAGATAAAAATAAATAATTTCAGTCATAGAGAGTTAACAAAATTATTTCTTGAGCACAAAATAGGGAATATCGTGAGAGAAATATGTGTATTGAGTGAAGATTCGCAGCAAAAGATATAGAGGTGGTATGAAGGGAAAACTTAGATTGCTTATCAATCACGAAAGTTTCCTCACTCGTATAGTAATTATGAGGGATGATTATGTTGAATATCTTTTTGTAAATAGGCCTGATATGCTGTCTGTTGGTAATATTTACAAAGGTAAGGTTGAAAATGTCATTTCTGGATTAAATGCTGCCTTTGTCAATATTGGAGAGTTAAAAAATGGTTTTCTTCCTTTTGAAAAAGAAGATACTATCTACCAGTCATATGAAGTTGAGGAGGATACATTAGAAAGTATGAAGAAACCTTACAGGGCAGGAGAAGATATTATTGTCCAGGTTACAAGACCGGGGACAGGAGAAAAAGGAATGAAACTTACTACAAAAATATCTCTGCCAGGAAGATTTATTATACTTATACCAGATTCAAATATAAGGGCTATTTCAAAAAAGATAACAGATAGGAGG
>JAMWBP010000044.1 GCA_023819365.1 Candidatus Omnitrophota bacterium | reverse complement strand
TGAATAATACAGGGTGAAAGTCCCAGCCGTTTACCTGCTATCGCACCACAGACCCCTGCAAGTCCACCACCCCCCACCACAAGTTCATATCTTTTGTCCATATTTTATCTCCTTTTATTCTTGAACTCTATGGAATAAAAGGTAATACCCTGTTGTTATCATTACTATAGAGACACATACAGGAATAATTACAGGAGATACCCACGGACTGGGTATTAAAAATAACACATCCCATACAAAAAGGTTTTCAGGCCATCTTAACCAGAGGTAAAGGAATAGATAGTAAAAGATGTCCCATATACCAAAAGCAACTAAAAAACTGGCAAGTTTTTCTTTGATGGTTTTACCGAATAAAAAGGCAACACAAAAAAGCATAATTATTGTAGCAAACTCTCTTGTCTGTTCGCTCCACATTATCCCTGTATTTCTGATAAAAACACATAGGTCTCTATAGGTGGATATAGATGACCATTCAGAAACAGGTATAAGATATCTAAGATATACTACAACCATTGCCTCTACATAACCCATTGCAATGGCAAAGAGTATTAATACACTCAATCTCTTTTTCGAATTACTCATTTAACACTGCCTGCTTCTTGATAAAATGCTAACATATTTTCTACTGGGATATCTCCTTGGAAGTTATGGGTTGGAGCAAGTATATAGCCACCATTTTCTCCAAGAACATCTATACGCTCTTTTACCTCTTTCTTTACCTCTTCAACTGTACCATAAGGAAGAGTCCTCTGGACATCAACTCCACCGTGAAAGCATATCCTATCACCAAATTCTCTTTTAAGTTCAGCAGGGACCATCCCCTTTGCCCTCACTTGAATTGGATTTAATATATCCACACCTGCTTCTATCAAGTCAGGTATAACCTCTCTTATTCCACCACAGGAATGAAACATTGCTTTTATATTATACTCTCTACAGAGTTTGATATATTTTTTAAGATATGGAATGATAAACTCTCTTATCTTGTCAGGTGAAATAAGAAGCCCATCCTGTGTACCTATATCATCACCAATTAAAAGGATATCTATCCTTCCTTTCGCTGCCTCAAATATCCTGCGGTTTAACTCCATATAAAAATTGCTTATCTTTGTAAACAGGGCATGAACAAAATCAGGATTAAGGACAAGGTCAACCATTATCTTCTCCATTCCGCAGAGGTATATACCCTGATGGAGGATGGTTGTCCTGTTGGTTCTCTCATCACATAAAACTATAGCATACTGTTCATATTTTTTACATATATCTTCTATCCCTGAGATATCAAACCAGGCAGGGTCAGGCCATTCAAATTTTTCAATGTCTTCAATTGAATTAGCATCAGCAAGTGGATAGTAACAGACCTCATTGTATATAGCAATTCCTGCCTTCACTGGCTTTCGCCGCACCTTCCATATATCTTCTTTACTACCATCAGGAAAACTCCTTAATTTGGGACCTTTATATTCAGGGAATACATACCGGATATCAACACCCAATCTTTCAAGGAGAGAATCCCTATCATCCAGATTAAAATAAGCCATCAGTTTTCTCTCCACATCCTTTGTTGCCCAGAAGTCAACAGGAACTCTATCTATCTTTTTATGGCTTATCGTCTTTAATACCCTTTCTTTCCCACTCATATTTTATACATAGCAAAAGAGATTTTATTTAGAATTGTATCCACTATTTTCCTACTCTTTTATATTTCTTTGATTATACCACTTTTTAAAAAGACAATATATCTTTTTACCTTATCTTTATCAGGAAACATCTTTTTTACCGCTTTTTCATATATATCCATCTGTTCTTTAAACCTTTCTACTTTGTAATCTTCCATCTTATAGTCATAGATATAACACACATCCTCTCTTATGATTATCCTGTCAATAAAACCTGTATAAATTTTATTTTCTACTTCAATAATAAAAGGAACCTCTGAAAGACCATCTTCCCTTTTCTCTGAGATTTTTTTAAGTTCAGGTATTCTCTCAATAGTTTCGTAGATATTTCTAAGGATATCTGCCATCCTCTTATTTTTTTCAAAGTTCACCTTTTTCATATAAAACTTTGCTCTTTTTATGTATGTATCCTTATCCTGTATTATTCCTTCTGATATATCATACATCAACTTATGTGCAATATCTCCAAGGATGGTCTTCTCATAGTGATAAAGCCCTTCCTTCTTTTCTTCAGTATAAGATGTCAGGATACCTGCAAATCTCAAATTTTTAAAAAGATATTTTTTATTATACTTTACACTTTCTGTTTTCTCTTCTACAATAGATTTTTTACACACAGTAGTAGCAGGAAATCGGCTCTGGAAGTTCTCAAGCATCTTTATCCATATACTATCTTTCTTTATCCCTGAAATAAAAAGATACTGACAGGCACGTGTGAGTGCTACATACAGTATCCTTTTCTCTTCCTCTTCAAGTATCTTTTTAAATTCATTTCCATATTCTTCATCTGCCTCTTTCTTAAGAATAAATTTATAGGGTGTTTCTCCTTCTGTCTTTCTATAAAAAATTTTTTCTTCTGTTATATTGACTTTTCCATCTTCAATATTAATAAGAAAAACAGCAGGGAACTCAAGTCCTTTTGCATTATGGACTGTCATAACCCTGACCGCATTTTGATGTTCTGAGAATATGTCTGCCTTTGGTTCTTCATCAGAAAGCATCATTGTTCTTAAATTTCTTGATATCGTGTATAGTGGAGACCCTTGCCACTCCTCTATAATTATCAAGAACTTTTCCACATTTGCTTTCTGTTGTGTACTTAACCCATCCCAAAAATTCAACTCACTGAGGACCTCTTCAATCACCTCTACCAACTCTTTCTTTTTAATGATGTCTCGCCACTGATAAACTCGGTCAGGATTAATATGATACACAGATGAACTTAAGTTCCATAAAGAATACATATCTGATGGATCCAAAATAGAGAGAACAAGGGAAAGTAGGAATATAATTTCTTGCTCCTGGTAAAATCCAATACCACCTGGAACTACAAAGGGAATGCCTTTTTCTTTAAGATGCCTTTCAAGTACCGGAAATTTTTTACCTGCTTTTTTTCTTAAAAGTATACCTATATCTTTAAATTCAATAGGTCTAAATCCTTTTATTCTTTTGTCCCATACCTGTTTTTTGCTATCTATAAGTTCAAATACCTTACCAAGTACCCATTCATACTCCTTATCTTTAGCATTCTCATTATATTTTTCATCTATTAAATTTATCTCTATACAGGAAGGAACTTTAACCTCCAATCCTAATGAAAGTTTTTCTTCTGTCCAGGGATAGGTATCCTGGAAGACATCATTTATAAATTCAATTATTTCAGGGGCACTTCTATAATTTTTTAGTAGTTTTCTTTCTGCACAGTAGATATTCAGAACTTTTTTTGCTTCATCAAAGACATTACCTTCTGCACCCCTGAATTTATATATAGATTGCTTTCTATCTCCTACAAGAAAAATACCATAAGGTTTACCTGCCTCCGCTTTTGCACCATAACCAGATAGCCACTCCTCAACAAGTTTATATATAATTCTCCACTGGATAAGGTTTGTATCCTGGAACTCATCTACAAATATAAAGTTGTTTTTTTCATCAAAGTCCTCAAGTATCATCAGGGCCTCAGGAGTTTCTGAAAGTATATTATGTGTCATAATTTCAAGGTCGTTAAAATCAAGGACAGACAGTTCTTGCTTCATCTTTTCTACTATTTCAGAAAGATATCTGGTTATAGATGTTATCTGTTCAGTTAGTTCTCCTTTAGGGGTTCCAATTGTAGTATAGGGATGCTTCTCAATAATAGAAAAAACAATCTTTTCAAAGAATTGTAATTTAAATCTATTGAGTAGTGGAATAATAGTATCTGAATTTTTATCTCCTAAAAACCTGTTGAATGCCCTGTAAAAGAATATTCTACTTTCTCTTTTATCTATAACTGTAAAGAAAGGGTCTATACCTTTATAAAAAGCAAACCTTTTTAAAAGCCAACGACATAAAGAATGTATAGTTGAAATCCGGATTTTCAATATTGCATTTTCTAACTCAACCTTCTTATGGTCTGAGAGTTTTGGAAATATCTCTTTGTATATCTTTTCAAGTATACGGGTTTTCATTTCTATAGATGCCTTTTCCGAGAAGGTAACTGCAAGAATTTTTCTTATATCAGAAGCAGGGTTTTCTTCACCAAGCAACTTAATAAATTCCTCAGTTATCCAATGTGTTTTTCCGGTACCCGCTGATGCTTCAATAATAATAGCGTTAAAATTAATCTCTTGCATAAGGACATAATCCTTTGTAATTACAGAAATAACAGTTAAGTGGTCTTTCAGACAAAAATTTGAATTCTCCTCTAAGAATTTTAGTTGCTATTTCTTCAAGGAATCCTTCTATCTTATCAAGGTATTCAAGTTTTTTCTTTTCATAGTATCTCTCATATTCTTTTGTTTCTTCTTTTTCAATAAAATCAAACCTCCATATATTACCTGTAATGTTTTCAAATGGTATATTAAATTTTCGGCTGTACATCCAGATATAAAGTGGTATCTGGATGTTATATTCATTGAAGAAACTGTTTTCTGTATAAGTTGCTGGAGGTGAAGTTCCTGTTTTTACATCTACAATGATTATCTTTCCTTTCGGTGTCTGTTCAAGATGGTCTATTCTGCCTTTTAGATGTAATGAAGAGACATCCCAGTTTATTTCCAGTTCAGAATCAATAAATGTATTACCCGTATGGACCATTATGATATATGAAAATTTATTACAGACCTCTTCTAAACGATTTAACATAATATTTCTATAAAATCTAGATATTTCCCTTTCCTTATATTTTTTTTCTATACTTTCTTTCACCTTCTCTCTAAAACACTTCACAAGATATTCAGCATCTTCCTGATGGACTATCTTATTTTTGTAGGCAGAAAATATCTCATTCATTACATTATGTATAATATCTCCCCATAAATCTGGCGCTTCACCTATTTCAGGTATCTGATATGGTTCTATTTCTTCAACCTCTTTTAGATAAAAACTGTAAGGGCATTTAAGGAGAGATTCTAACTGGGTAACCCTTATACTCAATCTCCCATCTATTATAAAATTTTGCCGGAATTTTTCTATGGCGAAAGATGGTAGAAAGATTTCAGAGGAAGACGAAATAAAGGCATCTGTATAAAGAATTGAGTCATTAATGTCAAACAAAAATATGGACTTCATCTGGTTTCTATCTTGTATCTTTGAAGGATAGGTGAATATGATTACATCATTTTCATTTTTAAGGCGATATAGGTCCAGCCGTTCCCTTGCTATTCTCAAATCATAATAGGTAAAACCAATCTGTTTTTTTAAAGTATCTGGTATAAATACTTCTTCAAGGGAAGGTGCGTTAGGGATGTTTTCATCTGTTGCTCCTCCTATAATACAAAGTTTTTTACTAATTCCCACACTTTCCTGAACACCACTTACTTTTATACCTGAACCTTTTCCTTCTTCAACATCAACAAGTTCGAGGGTCTTTTTAAGTATATTGACAAACTCACTCTCTGAACAAAAAATATTACTTTTCATCTCATAAAGTAGTTTCTGAAAACGAACCTTTACTTCAGGATAATATGGCTGCCAACCGAGTTTTTCTATCATAAATTCTATATCCTCTACCCATTCTTTGAGTGATTTATTGGCAGGTGCTATCCTTTTCAATATCTCTTTCACAATATCTATATTGTTGCCCTTTAAAGAATCAAAGTCCTCTTTTACAAAACCAATCCTGTTAAATTTTTTCCTTGAGTTCTTAGAAAACTCCTCTGTCTCTTTTAAGTCAAATTTAGTAAAATAGGGGCAGGTCAATATGTTCATTAATGTTGCCCAGTCGTATGACTCTTTAAAGGTAAAAAACTCTAAAAGTATTGATACGGAGGTATCATGTATAAGTGAATAACCGGGTAAAATCTCACAGGGTAGGTTATATCTTCCAAATATCCTTTGCACTACATTTCTATATGAAAGC
>JAMWBP010000043.1 GCA_023819365.1 Candidatus Omnitrophota bacterium | reverse complement strand
CGCCAATAATTTCTATTTCAGGGAGTCCATACCTTTCTTTGTATATTTTAAGATATGGAACATCCTCTACCTTTAAACCTATCAGAGAGCAGCATACCATATCTACAGCCACCGTATTACTTCCTCCTATTAAATAACCCGTATGGATAGGACTTCCTGCAGAAGGTCCTTCTCCTTCCATAGAAATAATTGCATCTACCAGATTGAAGAATATACAGGACTTAATTGCCTGATAATAAGAAACAAGAAACTCAGAAAACTCGTATGGAGAAATAAATCTGCTGTGAAGGACGCTTTTATGAAAGCCCGGTATAAGACCATATAGATTTTTCAATGCAGAAGTCATAACAGTTAAACCGTGTGTCTTTAATTTTGGGAGGTTAAAAATCCTCTCTTCTTTGATATACTCTACAACAGGAACTTTTTCTTTTTTGTTAGACACCTCCACTTCTATCATTATAGAATTGGTAAATTTTACAAGAGGAACACCTGTATTTTCCGAAACATTCTTATATCCACATTTTTCCCAGTATAACTCTACTGGTTTGTTTATATTTGCAGGACTATCTCCTATGATTTTTTTGCTACTCCTCAATAATCTTAAAGTTGCTTCAACTATAGCAGGATGTGTTGTAACTCCATCCTCAGGAGGCCTTGCTGAAAGCATATTTGGCTTGAATAAGACCTTATCAGGATGATTATTGCTGATGTCTGAAAGTATAAAAATTTTATTTATTGCTTCTTTAACCACAGATTTTTCATAAGATACACACCTTGCTACTATAACCTTTTCTTTCATAGACCTTTTACTATATCCATAAGTTTTTTCCCGTATGTGATATATGTCTGATAGGTAACTTCAGGGTCTCCGACCTTTCCTTCATGTACTACACTTGCAAGGTGTGGTTCTATGGATATAAAGCCATTATATCCTGATTTCTTTAAATCATTCAGTATTTCTCTCACTTTTGCTTGCCCCTCACCCGGATATGTTGCTTTTTCTTTTCCATCTTCAAGTATTATGTAGTCCTTTATATGGACATATTCAATATAAGGTCTCACTTTATTATAAAATTCCCATGGGTCAACACCTTTGTTATAGTGAAGGACATTTCCTGTATCATATAAAAGTTTAAAATTTGGGGAGTTCACTTCCTGGTAAATTTTTATCATATTTTGATAACTCAAACCACCCCAGCCACTGCAGTTTTCATGGACAAGTATAACCCCACCATCTTCTGCTATCCTTGCAAGTTCCTTCATCCTTTTTATTGCCTCTTTTCCCCATTCTTCTTCTGATAATGGATTATCTTTATTATTTGGCCAGGACATTACCCTTATATATTTTGTGTGAAATCTGTGCATCCTTGGTATAGCCATCTTAAGTTCATCTACATCCTTCTGGAAGTTTCCTGATATCTCTGTTGCCCAGTTTGCTATACAACTTGCAAAACAGGAAACATTAAGTCCAGATGATGTTACCTTTTCAAAGACAAGGTCAAACTTTTTATCAGACATAAGTGTAATTGCCTCTCCATCAACACCCCTAAGTTCTAAATAATCCCAGCCAATTTCTTTATGTGCTTTTATCTGTACCTCTATTGCCTGTCCTGCCTCATCACTTATTCCAGAGAATTTCATATCTCCTCCTTTTTGGTTTTTATTAATTTTATATTAAAAAGTCAATGGTGTCCAAACAAAATTTTGTAGCAGTACAATTTATTACACATAACTTATGTTATAATATACCTGTGAAAAACAAGGAATACTTAGAAAAGTTTAAAGTCCTTGAAAAAATAAGTTCCTTCATCTCCTCCATATATAACCTCCACCAGTTGCTTAACCTTATAATGGAAGAAAGTAAAAATATCCTGAAGGAAGAGGCAAGTTCACTTCTTCTTTATGATAAAGAGAAAAAAGAACTCTTCTTTGAGGTTGCTACAGGCAAAAAGGGGATAGGTGTAAAAACAATAAAACTCAAATTAGGGCAGGGTATCGCTGGTACCTGTGCAAGAGAAAAGAGGATAATAAATGTAAAGGATGTATCAAAAGACAAAAGATTCTTCTCTCTTGCTGATAAAAAGAGCCACTTTAAGACAAAAAGTATACTTGCAGTTCCACTCATAGGAAAAAAAGGTAAACTGCTTGGTGTTCTTGAGGTGTTGAACAGAAGGGACGGTAAGCCATTTGATAAGGAAGATGAGGAGTTGATGAAGATTATTGCATCTTATGCATCACTTACAATAGAGAATGCACAGTTATATCTTGAAAATGTGAAGAATGCACGTATGGCAGGTGTTGGAGAAACGATACTTTCCCTTTCCCATGATATAAAAAATATCCTTAATGGACTGGTAGGAGGGGTCTCTCTTATTGATGAAACAATGGGGACTTCTTCTGATGAATATGTGAGAGAGGGCTGGAATATAGTAAAGGTAAATGTTAACAGAATCTCAGAACTTATACTTGATATGCTTAACTATTCATCAAAGAAAAAGCCACTTTTACAGGAAGTGAATCTTAACAATTTTTTAATGGATGTAATAAAGGTTTATGATGAAAAGGCAAGGGAGAAAAAGATAAAGGTTGAATTTCAACTGGATGAAAAGATTAAAGATGTAAAGATAGATGTAAATGGGATGCAGAGGGTAATTCTCAACTTTTTTACTAATGCCTGTGAAGCAGTTCCGGAAAGAACAGGGCTGATAAAAATTTCTACAGAGATGGTTGATTCTATGGCAACATATCTTATAAAAATATCTGATAACGGAGTGGGTATACCACCCGAAAACCTTGAGAAGATATTTGATATTTTCTTTACAACGAAAGGGCATAAAGGGACAGGGCTCGGACTACCTGTTGTTAAAAAGATAGTTTCCGAGCATAATGGAGATATTGATATTGTCTCTGAACAGGGTAAAGGGACAATTTTTACTTTGAAACTTCCAGTAGACCCAGAAAATGTCAAAAAGAAGAAATAAGAAATTGCTTTTGGTTGTCTTTGTAATAAATCTTTTATTGTTTTTTCTTTTCAGGATGGACTTCTTCAGTCGCCTTGAAAGCACTACCTATGACTGGCGGATGAGATTCCTGCAGGATAAACAGACAACAGGTGATATAGTAATTGTCTTTATATGTGATGATACACTTTCACTCCTTGGTGAATGGCCCCTTTCAAGGGAGTGGTATGCGGGTATAACACATATACTCAAAGATATGGGGGCAAAGGCAATCGTCTTTGATATATTGTTTGTTGAAGAAAAGGAAGGGGATAAAGAGTTTGCAGAGGCGATAAAAGATGCAGGTAATGTTATTCTTCCTTTTTATTTTGACCATCCGGAAATAAAAAAAGGGATTTTAGAGGCAGAGAAGATAATAGAACCAGTTGAAGAACTTAAAAAGTATGCACTATCCACTGGTTTTATCAATATTATACCTGATAGGGATGGTGTTATAAGAAGATATCCTTTATTTATAGATTATAATGGAAAGACATACAGTTCTCTTGATATATCTGTGATAGAAAATGTTTTAGGTGGTTCTATCTTGAGGATGGGAGAGGACTTTGTTGAGTTTGATATAGATGGAGATAAAAGAAAAATACCTATGAATGAAGATAGGTCTGTATATCTCAATATCTACAACGACCTTAAAAAATTTCCCAATTATTCCTTTGTTCAGGTTTTCCAGGCATTTCTCGGGAAGACATCTGTTGTGCCACTGGATGCTTTTAGAGATAAAATAGTTCTTATAGGCATAACAGCAACAAGGGTTCCTGATACAGGGAATGTTGCAGGTATCGCCGGTTATCCACTTGTAGGTGTCCATGCAAGTTTCTTAGAAAATTTTCTAAAGGGAGAGTTTATAAAAAGGGCAGGAAACATCCCTGCCTTTTTCATATCCCTTTGTTTTTCTCTTTTTTCAGGGGTTATTGCTATTACATTTTCTCCTGTTATCAGTTTCATCTCTATTGTCCTTCTTGTCTGCCTTTTTGTAGCACTTTCATTTTTCCTCTTTACATCAAAACTTTTCTGGATAGATGTTCTTTATCCTGTTGGTAGCATCCTTATTGTTTATGGTGTGATAGTACTTATTGAGTTCATTTATGAGGAGAAAGAGAAGGCAAGGATAAGAAATATGTTTGGCAGATACATCTCTCCGGATGTAATGGAAAAGGTTCTTTCTCTAAAAGAGGAAATTATGCTTAAAGGAGAGAAAAAGACGATAACAGTCCTTTTTGCAGATATCAGGGGGTTTACTTCCTATGCGGATATACATTCCCCGGATGAAACATTCACCTTTCTTAACAGAGTGTTGAGTATTATGACAGAAGCGATATTTAAGTTTGGAGGTACCCTTGATAAATTTATAGGAGATGAGGTGATGGGTATATATGGTGTGCCTGTTGATGACCCGGAGCATGCACTAAAGGCAGTATATTCAGCGATAGAAATGGTTAAGAAATTAAAAGAATTTAGCGGGGATGTGGAGATAGGCGTGGGGATAAATACAGGGGAAGCAATCATAGGGAATATAGGGACTGCACAGAGGATGGAATATACAGCCATAGGAGATCCAGTGAATGTTGCCGCAAGGATTGAAGAGATTAGTTCTGGTAATGAGATACTTATTGGGGAAGATACATACAACCTTGTAAAAGAAAAGATAACCTGTGAACTGGCAGGGGTATTTACTGTTAAAGGGAAACAGGATAAACTTAAACTATATAGGGTGATAGGAGGTACGGATGACAGCAAAAATTAAATTTATTATGGGTTTGATAGCAATATTAGGTGCTTTCTGTTTTGCAGGAGATAATCCTGTAGTACTTGTTGACAGGGTTGGGTCAGTATATTATTGGAATACTTCTGCTGCTAGGTGGGATGACCTGCCAGTAAAAAGTCGTCTTGCAGAAGGGACATTTGTAAAGGTTGATGCAGGGAGTAAGGCAATCATATCTTTTGGAAAGAAGGCAGTAATAACACTTTCAGAAAATACCGCTATCAGGATAGAACGTTCACTATTTGATGAAAAAGATGAGATAAAAGAGATAAAGGTACAATTGCCAAAAGGGAAGATATGGTCTGTTGTGGAGAAACTACCATCAGAAGAGAGGAAGTTTAACATAGAGACACCGAATACTATTGCCGGTGTAAGGGGAACTATCTTTTCTACAAACTATAACCAGCAGGATAATTCAACAACAGTTGGTGTGGTTGCAGGGGAGGTTGGTGTTGCTTCTACAAAGGCACCCGGCTATGTAATCCTTAAAGAAAATATGTCAACAGTTGTAATAGCAAATAATCCACCTGTACCTCCGCAGGTGCTTGAAGAAAAAGAAAGGCAGGAATGGGAAAACTGGAAGAACAGTATCCCATTCTCAGAGATTGGTATTGTTGGAGGTATTGCTGAGATAAATGCAATGCAGATACAGGAGGCAGCACGGCTTGTAAGGGAATTGGGTATAGCAAAGAAAGGTAGTGAAAAGGTAATGAAGGACTTTGAGGCAATAGAGAATGCCATAAAACTTTTCTATGCTGATACCAAAACAGTCCCTTCAAAATTAGAAGACCTGATGAAAAACCCTGGGTTAAACGGCTGGAATGGGCCGTATTTAGGTGCAGGGACAACCTTTATAGACCCTTATGGCAGACCCTACCAGTATAAAAAGAAGACAACCCCCGGTGGTAAGGAATACATTGAACTCTCTACATTTGGACTTATAGGGGCAGCAGGGGATACCTATGGAGAGGAGAAGAAGATTATATTTATTGACAGGTTGAAAGGTTCCCTGTAAAAAGGTTTTTATTTCTGGTAACTAATTTGTATATTCCTTTCAACTGACATAATAACCTAAAAGTTATTCAGAAAAATTCCGTGACGAATAAATAAATATAGAATTTGAGATAGATAGGTAATAGTTATAGAGATGAGAAAATAAGAAGAAATGTGGGAAGAAGGAATCCTGTTGCTTTATTAATTTTTCTACACGAAAACCTTTCTTTTTCCAATTTCCTTTTCTCAGCCGC
>JAMWBP010000042.1 GCA_023819365.1 Candidatus Omnitrophota bacterium | reverse complement strand
AAGGCAGAGGCAAGTATCGCACAGTTTGTTGTAATAAGGGGAAGATATATGCCGAATGCCTTGTAGAGAGCAGGGACCTCTTTCCTTATTATTATCTCCTCAAACTGGACAAAAGATGCAATGGTAAGAATGAATGCAGCAGTTCGTAAATACTCTAAGTGAAAAGGTATGAGCAGATACTGATATACAACCCAACTGATACTACAGGCCATAACTGTTACAAACACCACCGCTATACCCATACCTGTGGATGACTTGATATTTGTAGATATTCCAATAAAAGAGCAGAGTCCTAAAAATCTTATCAGCAGTATATTGTTTATGATAAAGGCAGAAAGGAAGATAAGCCCAGGATTTACCTCGTTTAGCATCTTTTTCTTCCTCCTATACTGTTTTTAAGTGCTATCAGAAAGCCAATAACAAAGAATGCACCCGGTGGCATAATCATTATAAGAAATGGCTTGTAGTTTTCTCCAAATGTCCTTATACCGAAAAGTGTTCCCTGCCCGGGTAGTTCTCTTAGTATTGCGATAATGACAATCGCAAGTGTAAATCCCAATCCCATACCAAGTCCATCTAATGCGGAGTTAAGTATGTTGTTTTTTGATGCGAATGCTTCAGCCCTTCCTAATATGATACAGTTCACAACCATCAGTGGAAGATATACACCAAGGTTTCTGTGAAGTTTTGGTAGATATGCAGCAAGTGAATAGTCAGCAATGGTGACAAATGTTGCTATTACAACGATAAATACAGGTATCCTTATGTGAGAGGGGACAAATCTTCTTATAAGGGAGACAGTAATATTTGCCCCTGTAAGGACAAAGATAAAGGCAATCCCCATACCAAGTGCATCTTTAAGAGATGATGAGACAGCAAGAAGTGGACACAGCCCTAACATAAGGAAAAATATAGGATTTTCTTTCCAGATGCCTGCAAAAAAGTTTTTGGGTTCAATCAGTTTCATTGATTTTTCCCTCTGCCTTGATTTTTTCCTGTATCTTTATAACTCCGTCAGATACCGCCTTTGATGATATTGTAGCCCCTGTTATCGCATCTATTGTTCCTTCTTTGTCATACTTTTTTAGATATAACTTTTTCCCTGACTTCCCTGCAAACTGATTGAGGAATGACTTTTCTGTTATCTTAGCACCAAGTCCTGGTGTCTCTGAATGTTCAAGTATCCTTACCCCTTTAACTTTACCTTCTGTATCAAACCCTGCTTTTATAACAATTGGGCCTCCATAACCGGCCTGAACTATATGATATATCCTGCCGAGAAGTTTTTTCTCATCATCATAGACAGCAATATATTCCTTCTCTTCTGTAAACTCTACACCTTCAGGAAATATCTCTTTATACAGTTTTTGTCCTTCATCCTTTTTCTGTTGTTCAATCTTTGGTTTGGTTACTTTATACACCTGTGCAAGAAGATAACCAGAAAGCGATGTTATTATAAATATTATCAAAAGTCCTATAATTATATCTTTCTTTTTCATTTTTTAATTGCTCCAAATTTTTTAGGTAGTGTATATCTATCAATCAGTGGGACAAACATATTCATAAATATTACAGAATATGCCACACCTTCAGGATAACTTCCTTTCAGCCGTATCAGTGAAGTAATTATACCACAGCCGATACCAAATATTATTTTACCTTTTGGAGTTATAGGAGATGTTACATAGTCAGTAGCCATAAAAAATGCACCTAAAACAAGTCCACCTGCAAGTATATGGAAAATTGGATTCTGTCCTGCAATAGATGTGATAACTACAACAGTGAGTATATAAGATACAGGTATATGCCAGGTTATTATCTTTCTACATAGAAGGAATATCGCACCGATAACAAGCAGAAGAATACTTGTCTCTCCGAGGCAACCAGGCCTGTTTCCAATAAACATCTGCCATAGTGAAGGTAGTTGCCCACCTATCCCTTCTTTAATAATTCCTAATGGAGTGGCTGTTGTTATGGCATCTACTCTATATGATAAAGGAGCTGTGAATTGGGTCATCTCTAATGGGAATGAAACAGTAAGGATTGACCTTGCAGCAAGTGCAGGATTGAATATATTAAATCCAATACCCCCAAAGAGTTCTTTTACAAGGAATATCGCAAGGAAGCCACCTATACCTGCCATCCATAAAGGGATTGAAGGTGGAAGCACAAAAGCCAGAAGAAGACCTGTGACAACCTCACTCCCATCAAATGACTTCAACTTTCTGTTGAATACAAAATGGCTGACAACCTCACCTATATAACAGGAAATTATACATACTATGATGACCCTGAGGGCATCAAGACCAAAAAAGTATATACTTGCCAATGTTGCAGGTAATAAAGCAATTACCACACTCCACATAATCTTTGCGGTTGTCTCGCTGCTGTGTATATGTGGTGAACAAGTTAACTCTTTCATTTTGTTCCTGCCTTTCTTATCTCTACTTTTGCCCACTTAAAAAGGTCTACAAGAGGTCTTTTTGCTGGGCATATATAACTGCAACACCCACATTCAATACAGTCAGATACATTAAACTCATTACATCTTTCCCACTTCTGATTTTCTGCATATTTACCCAGTTCAGCAGGCACAAGTCGCATAGGACATACCTCAATACATTTACCACACCTTATACACGGCTGAATTTTTTCAGGAAGAAACTCTTGGGGAAGAACAAGTATCCCTGAAGTTCCTTTAATTACAGGTATATCAGTTGTATGTATCTGGATACCCATCATAGGACCACCAATGACTATCTTTGTATTTTCTTTTAGTTCAACGCCGCAGTATTCTAAAATTTTTGAAACAGGGGTCCCAATTCTTGTTCTTAAGTTTTTAGGGTTTCTGACAAGGCCTGTTACGGTTAATACTCTCTCAATAAGTGGTATTCCTTCACATACAGCGTCTCTTATGGCAAGTGCTGTCTGGATATTAAAGACAACACAGCCAACATCTACAGGCAGCCCACCAGAAGGCACCTCTTTGTTCAGGACTGACTTTATCAGATGTTTTTCACTTCCCTGTGGATATTTCTCCGGTAAGACCTTTATCTCTACAACTACCTCAGAAACAAACTTTGTTATGGCTTCTCTTAATAACGGAACAAGGTCTCTTTTATTACTTTCTATCCCTATATATCCTTTCTTTACTCCAATTGCTTTACATATAATAAATAAACCCTCTACTACCTTATCTGTCTCTTCTATCATCACCCTGTAGTCAGCAGTGAGGAATGGTTCGCATTCGCATCCATTAAGAATCACATAATCTGCTTTCTTCCCTTTTGGGATGGTAAGTTTTACTGCAGAAGGGAAGGCAGCACCACCCATACCGACTATACCAGAATCCCTTACAATTGAGATAATCTCTTCTGGTTTTAAATCCTGCCAATTTCTGTTTACAGGTTCAACAGGGATATCTTTCCCATCATTTTCTATGATAATTGCTGTTGATATTCGACCTCCCGGTAAAGAACAATTTTCTATCCCTGCTACAGTTCCTGAAATACTTGAATGGGTAGCACTACTGATAAATCCAGCATTTTCACCTATAAGTTGGCCTTTAAGAACTGTATCCCCTTTTTTGACAACTGGTTTAGATGGGATGCCTGTATGCTGTGAAAGTGGGATGATAACCTTTTCAGGTGCTGGAAAATCCTCAGTTACTTTATCTTTACTTATCTCCTTGAAGTCAACAAGTTTCACTCCACCTTGAAACATCTTATGCTCCGAATTTGTCAAGTTTCAGTGAATATGCAAGTAAAAGATACATAATCTCTTTAGAGTATATCCTGCCTAATATCCCTTTGGCGCATTCCCTTTCTGTCAATCTTTTTGCATCATCTTGTATTGCATAGGGTGAATTTATTAAAAGTGGTAAGGGATGCCAGGAATGTGATTTCAGGAGGGCAGGGGTTGAATGGTCTCCGGTTATTGCTATAGCACCAAACTTCATATTTTTTATTACACTTAAACATCTATCTGCCTCTTCAATGGTCTTTACCTTTGCCTCAAAGTTTCCATCCTCCCCATAACTATCTGTCTTTTTTATATGAAGGAAGAAGAAGTCATACTGATTGTAGATTCCCTTTAGGGCATTTATCTCACTTTCAATTGTCTCCAGTCCATCTATCACATCCATACCTACAACCTTTGCTATACCTTTATACATCGGATATGTTGCTATACAGGCAGCATTGAGTTTATATTTTTCACTAAAGGTCTTGATATCCGGTAGTTTTGATATACCTCTGAATAATAGCCCTTTTGCTTTTGTATCAACAGGCATTAGAATTTCCATTACCTTCTTTTCAATCTCGCTTAATACTTCGGCTGTTTTATCTGATGACCTGTCAAGTGCCTTTATGGGCTTTAAGGGCTGTCCTTCTTTCTGCGGGTCGTTTTCTGATACATAAGGTGCAAGTCCACTCCCTTTAAGGACTATTGCGCACCTGTGTTCTTTTACAGTATATATAGATACCTTTACACCTTTTATTTCTTTTATCTTTTCTGAAAGAAGAGACACAATCTCCTGATTTTCTTCTGTTGATATCCTTCCTGCTCGCCTATCAGTTACTATCCGGTCAGGTGTAATAGTGGCAAAGTTTCCACGGATTGCAATATCATCTTTTCCTACAGTGGCACCAATACCTAAACATTCAAGCACTCCTCTTCCTATCTGTGTTTCTATCGGGTCATAGCCAAAAAGAGCAATATGTCCGGGACCACTTCCGGGTGTAATACCATTAAGGACAGGGATGGTAAGTCCACAGGAACTTTTTGATGCCATCTCATCAAGAAATGGGGTACTGGCTGTTTCAAGTTCTGTTTTTCCTGTTTCAGAATGAGGCAGTCCGCCGACGCCATCTAAAACTATAAGCAGTATCTTGCTGTCTGTCTTTTTTATTATACCGGGAATGACTTTTTCATAGTCCATAATTTCTCCCTTTGAAAAAAATTCCTGATTAGTTTATAATTTATCGTTCAGAAAGTCAACACTTTAACTTAATGTTATATATTATAGCAACACCAATCGGGAATTTAGATGATATTACATTCAGGGCAGTTGATACCTTGAAAAATGTGGATGTTATCTTTTGTGAAGATACCAGGGAAGCATTAAAACTATTGAACCATCTCGGTATAAAAAAGCCACTGGTAAGTTATTACAGAGAAAATGAGAAGCATCGTCTGAAGAGGGCTATTAAGTTTTTATTAGAGGGAAAAGATATCGCACTTATATGTGATAGAGGGACACCTGGAGTTTCAGACCCTGCATATCTTCTGGTAAGGGAGGCATATAAAAATAATATACCTGTAACTGCTGTCCCCGGGCCATCTGCCCTTACTGCTGCAATGTCTGTATGTGGACTTCCGACAGACAAAATTGTTTTTTATGGGTTTCTTCCAAGGAAGAAAGGAAAGAAAAGAAAGATAATTGAAGAACTGAGAACAAGGAAGGAAACTATAATCTTTTATGAATCAGTCCACAGGATAAAAGAGACACTTATGTTTATTAAGGAGATATTTAATGCTGAGAGAGAGATGACAGTGTGTAGAGAACTAACAAAAAAATTTGAAGAAATAAAAACAGGGACTGTTTCTGAAGTTTATGAGTATTATCAGAACAGGGAAATGAAAGGAGAGTTTGTAATAATAATAAAGGGGGATGACTGAAATGGTTATGAAATTTTTTAGAAAAAAGAGGAATATGAAGATTATTCTCTGGATAATTGCTATACTTATCATTCCTGGTTTTTTAATCTGGGGTGTAGGAGTAGGTGGTGGAGGGAAATCCCAGTATTATGCAGCGACTGTAAATAAAGAACACATTACCCTGCGTGAGTATTATAAAGAACTTGGAGAGGTAGAAGAGCAATACAGGAAGATATTTGGTGAGAAGACATCTGAACTTCTTAAGGGACTTAATATTGAACAGGGTGTTTTAGAAAGTATGATAAGGGAGAAAATTTTACTTCAGGAAGCAAGGCGTAGAAGGATACGGCGGGGTCCGGCCGGACCAGAATCAGGCGGCCCTTGCCCTCGAGCAACAACAGGTGCCCGCCGGCGGCGATGACCGATCCGGGGGGCACGTTGTCCTGTCGCCAGCGGA
>JAMWBP010000041.1 GCA_023819365.1 Candidatus Omnitrophota bacterium | reverse complement strand
TACTCTACAAAAACAGACGGCTTTGGATTAGGTCTATTTATCGTTTCCAATATAGTTGAAAACTATGGGGGAAGATTGGAAATAACATCTGAAGAGCAGAAAGGCACCACTGTAAATATATATCTTCCAGTTTAAAATGGAAGGAGGTGAATATGAATAACAAGAAAATTCTTTTAATAGAGGATGAAGAAAATGAGCGGCTTCTTTATAAGGAAGAGCTTGAAAAGGAAGGTTTTTCGGTAACCTGTTGTGAAGATGGAAGCAAAGCCATTGATTTTATTGAGAAAGAACCTTTTGACCTCGTAATTCTTGACATCCAGATGCCCCAGATGGATGGAATTGAAACACTGGGTAAGATGTTGACTAAAAAAAGGAATCTACCTATAATTATATATACTGCATATCCCCAGTATAAAGACCAGTTTTTAACATGGGCAGCTGATGCATATATTATTAAAAGTGCAGACCTAAGTCAACTAAAAGAGAAGGTCCACAGTATTCTGAGCAAAAAATGAATCCGAAAGACATAACAACATTTATACTTGCTGGTGGTAAAGGAGAACGGTTATATCCACTTACAAGAGATAGAACTAAACCGGCTGTTCCTTTCGGCGGGATATATAGGATTATTGACTTCCCATTAAGTAATGCTATAAATTCTGGCTTGAGGAAAATTTATATTTTTACACAGTATAAATCCCTTTCTTTGCACAGACATATAAGAGAGGGGTGGAATATATTTTCAAGAGAATTGGGAGAATTTATTGACCTTGTCCCGGCACAGCAAAGAATTGGCGAGGACTGGTATCAGGGAACCGCTGATTCTGTCTTTCAGAATATAAATATTCTGGAAGACGAGAAACCAGAACTTATACTTATCCTTTCCGGAGACCAGGTTTACAAGATGGACTACAGAAGGATAATAAGTGCACACATTGAAAAGAAAGCAGACCTTACAATAAGTATTTTTGAAGTTCCGATAAACCAAGCACATAGATTTGGGGTACTTAAATTAGATGAAGATAACAGGGTTATTGATTTTAAGGAGAAACCAAAAGAACCTATATCTGACCCTAAAAATCCTGATGTCGCTCTTATCTCAATGGGAATATATGTATTTAACTTAGAGGTACTTATTAAAAAAGTGGTTGAAGATGCAAAGAGAATAGACAGTAGCCATGACTTTGGAAGAGATGTTATACCTTCAATGATAGGACATTATAATGTATATGGTTTTAGATTTATAGACGAAAACAAAAAAGATACAAAATACTGGAGAGATATAGGAACAATAGATGCTTACTGGGAGGCAAATATGGACCTTGTAAATATAGACCCTTTATTAAATCTTTATGACAGGGACTGGCTTATAAGAACTTTTCAGGTACAATATCCCCCAGTAAAAACAGTTTTTTCAGGAGAAGATAGAAGGGCATCTGTTACTGATTCAATGGTATCTAGTGGTTGTATAATAAGTGGAGGGAAAGTATACCACAGTGTGTTATCCCCTAATGTAAGGATAAACAGTTATTCTGAAGTAACTGACAGCATACTATTTGAGAATGTCAATATAGGAAGATATGCAAAGATTAGGAGGACTATAATAGATAAAAATGTTGTAGTCCCTCCAAATACTGAAATTGGATATAATCTTGAAGAAGATAGAAAAAAATTTGTTGTTTCTGAAGGTGGAATAGTTGTAATACCTAAAAACTACAAATGGTGAGGTGCATATGTCAGAATTAAGAAAAGACCCTGTTATAGGAAGATGGGTTGTAATAGCCACAGATAGAAAATTCAGGCCTTCTGATTTTGTTGCTGTATCCGAAGTAACACAGGAAACATTCTGTCCATTCTGCCCGGGTAATGAAGATAAGACGCCTCCTGAGATATTTGCTATAAGGTATGGAAATACTCCACCCAATACACAGGGATGGGAAGTAAGAGTAGTGCCTAATAAATTTCCTGCTTTAAGGATAGAAGGCGAACTTAATAGAAGAGGTGTAGGTATGTATGATATGATGAATGGTATAGGCGCCCATGAGGTAATAATTGAGACACCTCTTCATAGAAATTCGGCAAATGAACTTATGGATATTAAGGACTTCTCTTTAACAACAATGATTAACATTCTTGAAACATATCAAATCCGTTCCACTGACCTTAAACAAGATAGCCGTTTTAGATATATACTTATCTTCAAAAACTTTGGAAAAGAAGCAGGTGCTTCCTTATCTCATCCGCATTCCCAACTTATAGCAACCCCTGTCGTCCCCAAGAGGGTAAAAGAAGAACTGCAGGGAGCAAGATGGTATTATGAGTACAAAGAAAGATGTGTCTGGTGTGACATAATAAATCAGGAGATTGACAGTGGGAAAAGAATTGTTGAACAGAATTCGTCATTTATAGTTATAGCCCCTTTTGCTTCAAGGTTCCCTTTTGAACTTTCTTTACTACCGTTAAGGCACTATCCTGACTTTGACTCTATAACACCAAAAGAAAAAGAACTCCTTGGAGAGATTATTCTTACAACATTCAAAAAGATAGCAAAGGGTTTGAATAACCCATCATACAATTTTATGATCCATACTGCTCCCTGTAGATACCCACGGCCCGGATACTGGCAGACAATAGAAAAGGACTATCACTGGCATATAGAGATAATACCGCGCCTTGTAAAACAGGGTGGATTTGAATGGGGAACTGGTTTTTACATAAATCCCACACCGCCAGAAGAGGCAGCAGATTTTTTAAAATCCCTTAATATATAAAAAAGGAGTTTATGCTTATGAAGAAAAAAAATATATCTTTGGTCTCTGCAGAAGCAGTACCATTTGTCAAGGTAGGAGGAATGGCTGATGTTGTTGGTGCTCTATATAAATACCTTAAAAGTAGAGAAAATATATATCTGTTTATCCCTTTGTACAAACAGGTAAAAGAGAAATACAAAATAGAAACTATTTTCCCACTGGATATAAAATTTTTTGAAAGCAGGGTGGAAAATGGATTTCTGGCGAAAAGCAAGGACTTTCCTAATGTTTATTTTATAGGACATACCAACTACTTTGAAAGAAATGAGATTTATGGACCAGGCGGGAAGGACTACCCTGACAGTGCAGAAAGATTCTCTTTCTTTTCAAAGGCAGTACTTGAAGCAATAAATGCCTTGAAAATAAATATAGATATATTTCACTGTCACGACTGGCACACATCTCTTCTTCCTTTATATCTGGAATTAAATTATAGAGAGGCATTCCCGAAAACAAAGACCCTTTTTACAATCCATAACTTAGGATATCAGGGTATCTTCCCTCCGGATAAGTTCCATATACTTGGAATTCCATGGCAATATTTCAATATGGAGGAACTTGAATTTTATGGTAGCGTTAATTTTATGAAGGCAGGAATTATACATTCTGATATGCTAAATACAGTAAGTCCAAATTATGCCAGAGAAATCATTACACCTGAATTTGGACATAACCTTGATGGTCTTCTCAGAAAATATCAGAACAAACTTAAAGGAATACTCAATGGTATTGACTATCAGATATGGAGTCCTGCCTTTGATACTTATATAGCAAAAAGATACAAAAGTTACAAAAGCAAAATTGAAAATAAGGTAGCACTTCAGAAAAAATTGTCTTTAAAGGTGAACAAAGACATACCTGTATTCGGAATGGTAAGCCGCCTGGCTGAACAGAAAGGTATTGATTATCTTGTTGAGATAATGGAAACATTGCTAAAAAACAATCTACAGATTGTTATTCTTGGAGATGGAGAACAGAAATATAGAGATACTCTCTACCTCTGGCAGAAAAAAATGCCTGAAAAGATATCATTCACATCTGGCTTTAATGAAGAACTTGCACATCAGATATATGCTGGAAGCGACTTCTTTCTTATGCCTTCAAGATTTGAACCCTGTGGACTGGGGCAACTGATAAGTTGCAAATATGGAACTATCCCTATAGTAAGAAAAGTTGGGGGATTAGCAGATACTGTACAGGACTATAATATAAACACAGAAGAAGGAACTGGCTTTGTATTTGAGGGAGGGAGTAGAGAACTTCTGGCAAAGATAGAAGAAGCACTAAAACTGTTTGAGAATAAAGAGAAAATGGAACGACTGGTAAATAAGATAATACATCTTGATTTTTCCTGGAAGGTATCTGTAGAAGAATATCTCAAAACCTATAATGAATTGATGAGGTGAGGATGTATCTCTCTATATTATGGCATATGCATCAACCCTGTTATTTAATCAATGGCAAAATAAATACACCTACACTTGTTTTTCGTATACTCTTTAATTACTACCCAATGATTATCCTGGCAGAAAAATTTCCTTCAGTAAAACTTAATTTTAATATTACCCCCATACTTTTAAAACAGATAGAAGGGGTCTCTTCAGGAAACTACAAAGATAGATTTATTTCATTCCTTCAAGGAGAAGAAACTGATGCAAACGAAGTGTTTATGATAGCCAGTGAATTTCCCGGACATATTCTAAAAAGACATCCGGCTATCAATATTTTACTTGATAAAATAAAAAGCAGGTCTTATTCAAACAAAGACATATCTGACATAAAAATACTCCTACATCTTGTATGTTTCCATCCGTTAATTAAAGATGAAGAGATTGGAGAACTCCTTAAAAAAGGAAGGGATTTTGATAACAGTGATAAACAACTCCTGCTTGATAAAGAAAATTATATCCTGAAAGAAACTCTAGAAAAATACAGACAACTTATGGAAAGAGGGCAAATAGAAATAAGCACAAGCCCTATGATGCATCCTATACTTCCACTCCTCTATAATACCGATATAGTAAAAAAGACAAAAACATCCCTACATGTTCCGGAAGGTATCTTTTCGTATCCTGAAGATGTCCGCAGGCACCTCACAGAGGGAGTAGAAACATACAGTAATATTTTTGGTAAACTCCCTTCTGGTATATGGCCATCTGAGGGGGGCTTAAGTGATGAGATACTGGAATTATTCTCTGAATATCATATCTTGTGGACTGCTACAGATGAATGTATCCTGGCAGAAACACTTTCAAAACCACTGATAAATAAGGAACATTATAATATATGGGAATATAAAAATGGCATCTCCATCTTCTTCAGAGACCATCATATCTCCGACCTTATCGGTTTTGCATATCAGAAACAGGAAGAAAAGAAATCAGCCATACAACTTTTTGAACATTTAAACCATATTTCTGAAGGCATGCCTGACAGAATTCTTTCAATCATACTTGACGGAGAAAACCCATGGGACTTCTATCCTGACTATGGAACTTATTTTCTCTCTACTCTTTATGAGATGTTAAGCAACTCCACCTCTGTAAAAACCATAACATTTTCAGAGGCATTAAAGAGTAATATAATCCGTAACAAACTTGATAGAATCTCCCCCGGAAGCTGGATGGGTGTAAACTTTGACAACTGGATAGGTAAAGAGCCAGCAAATAAAGCATGGAGCATCCTGAAACAGGCAAGAGAAGTTGCAGAAGAAAGGATGAAATTATTGAACGAAGAAAAAAATAAGATAATAATGGATTATATTATGCTTGCTGAATCAAGTGACTGGTTCTGGTGGTACAGTCTGCCTGTTAGTAAAGAGATAAAGGCACGATTTGACATCTATTTTAGAAACAGCATAAGGAAAATATATGAAACTGCTGGTATAGAACCACCTGAATATCTTGCATATCCTGTTGAACAATGGCCTACTGAATCTATTACACCCTATATAACCCCTAAAATTGATGGAAAAATAACCCATTTCTATGAGTGGTACAATGCAGTTGAAGTTGATGTTTTCAGTTTATGGACAACATTCAAACCTGTCGGATTCCCTGTCAAAAAAATATTCTATGGCTATGATGAGAATAACTTTTATTTAAGAATTGATACTTCAGAAAAGAAAACTATAGAATTCAGTATCTCCTTTATTAATTCATTAAAAAAAACATTCAATATAAAATATGGAATTACTTTACCGCAACTATTCTTTCAATGGGATGATATAATAGAGATGAGTATTCCAAGGAAAGAGATACTTTCAGAAGGAGAAAGGTTAATCTTTTTTAACATAACAATTAAAAAAGACGGAGAGGAGATTGTAATTCCTGCGACTGATTATTTTAATGTGCGGTTTGGAGAGAGGGAAGAAAATTGGACAGTATAAACCAGTGGATTTTCAATCCGATGGTTTAATTTTAAAGAATTATTATAAAATGATACAAGAAAAAAGCCAAAATGGATTTCAGGAGAACAACTCTCCTGATTTTCCTAAGGAATCATTTTTTGGTCCGGTGGACTTACATCTTTTCAATGAAGGAACCCACCTGGAAATTTATAAAAAACTCGGTGCACATAAAAGAAAAGTAGATGGAAAGGAGGGCTATAACTTTGCT
>JAMWBP010000040.1 GCA_023819365.1 Candidatus Omnitrophota bacterium | reverse complement strand
ATCGCAACAGCAATATCAGAGGCAGGTTCAATAACCCTTAATCCTCCACCTGTATTGAAATATACATCATAACCACCAAGGTTAAACTTCAATTTTTTTTCAATAACAGCGATAATCATAGAAATTCTATTATAATCAAGGCCTGTAACAGACCTTTTTGGGACCCCATAATATGTGGGACTTACAAGGCATTGTATCTCAACAAGTATTGTGCGGGAACCCTCCTGTGATGGAAAGATAACAGCACCGGGAAGCGCATTTTTAGAATCCGGAAGAAAAAGTGCAGATGCATCGGGTATCTCTACAAGACCATTTTCTTCCATAGAAAAGACACCTATCTCCATAGTGGAACCAAACCTGTTTTTTGTTGCCCTTAAGACCCTTAGATTTGACTTTATCTCCCCTTCAAAACTAAGAACAACATCAACTATATGTTCAAGCACCTTTGGACCTGCTATTATCCCTTCCTTTGTAATATGTCCTACAAGAAAAATGGAACACCTACTCTCTTTTGCAAGTGTAAGGAAAAATCCAGCATTTTCCCTTACCTGACTTACAGACCCGGGGATTGAAGGGATTTCCGGGTCAAATACTGTCTGTATAGAGTCCACTATCACAAGTTCCGGGTTTAAAATCTCTATACTGTGTTTTATAGATGGCATCTCTGTTGTGGAAAGCAGATAAAGGTTTTCTGATAGTGTTCCTAAGCGTTCTGCCCGCATCTTTACCTGGTTTTTTGACTCCTCTGCACTGATATAAAGAACCTTTTTTCCTTCCAGTGCAGTTTTGCCTGCAAGGCATAAAAGGAGTGTTGATTTACCTACACCGGGTTCCCCTGCTAAAAGTATTAAACTGCCACTTACAATACCTCCCCCTGTTACCCTGTCAAATTCATTTATCCCTGTTGGGGTTCTTAAAAATTTCTCTGCCTTTATATCTGTGATTTTTTCTGGGATAGAGTTAGCAGATGTAAGTCCTGGTTTTTTCCTGCGGGGGACTTCTTCAATGAAAGTATTCCATCCACCACATTCAGGGCACCTGCCAAGCCATCTCACTGACTGATATCCACACTCAGAACAGGAAAAAATACTTTTTGGTTCTTTTTTCATCACTTCCTTCTTATGAAAAGTTTCCAGGGATGTTCTTTTATATCCTTTACAAAATCATTCAAATTATTATATAGTTGGTCATCCCTGAGTAATTTCCCTGCTGTCCCTTTCCCTTTCTCTACATCTGAAATAATTTTGTTAAGATTAATTGTTACCTCACTCACTCTTTCAGATGCCTCTATAAATCTTGCTGTTGCATTATTTAAAAGTTGTAGTTGGTACTTTAATTGGTCAACAATCTCTTCTTCCTTCATCAGTTTTGCAATCAACCCTTGGTTCTGAATTTTCCATAGAAATTCATCCATATCAGTTGCCATTCTATCAAATGATATTGCGGCTTTCTTTATATCTTCAAATGATTCTGCTGCTTCTATCCCTTTTGATGCAAACTTTTTAAACTCATCTGCTGCTTCCCTGCTGGAAACCATAAACTCACTTGCATTATCTACTACTTCTCCTATTTTGGTAGCATTCTCAGAGACAATTTTGTTTATCTTATCAGTTGCATCTGTGAGATTTGCTGTCAGGGTTTCCATTTTCTTCACCACAGATGATGCCTCTGCAAATACTGACTTTACATTTTTACGGAAATCTTTATCCCCTGTTATTGTATCTATATCTGTAAGAATCCTGTTGAGACCTATCACCATATTCTGCCCTGCTTCTACAAGTTTTTCCATAGAAAGTGGGTTTTCTCCTTCTACTATCTCTCCTGGCTGTATATATTTTTTCTCAGGGGAAGGTGTTATTTCAATATACTTTTCTCCAATAAGTCCAAGTGTCTGGATGGTGATTCTACTACCTGTACTTATTTTTATATCCGGTCTGATTTTCACCCTTGCCAGTACCTTTGGTTGTGCTTCATAAAGTATCTCTATCTTTTTTACTTCTCCTGCCCTCACTCCACTTACCCTCACAGGAGAGCCACTTTCAAGACCTCCTACATAGTCAAATACTATCCCTATCTCATAGCCCCTGTATTTCCCTGTCGTTGCCTGTGTCACAATAAAGACCGCTGCTAAAAGGATAGTGATGATGACAAATATCCCTACCCTCAATTCAAGAGAGAGTTTATCTCTTTTCATTGGTTCCCTCCATAACCAAAAAACTTCTTATAATCTGGCTCTTACTCTTTTCCCTTAATTCTTGAAATGTGCCTATCTCCTCTATAGTTCCATTGCCAATCAGTGCAATCCTGTCGGATATCAGGGATGCGAGTTTTATATCATGTGTAACTGTTATATCTGTTGTCTTAAACTTCTTGTGCATATCCATTATTAATCTCGTTATACTTTCAGCCATAATAGGGTCAAGCCCTGTTGTTGGTTCATCATAAAAAATTATCTCTGGCTTTGAGATAAGGGCCCTTGCAATGGAGACCCTTTTTTTCATTCCGCCACTCAGTTGCTCTGGTAGAAATCCATCAAAGCCATCCATCCCGACATCTTTCAGTATCTCTATCGCTAATGACCTTATCTTTTCATCAGGGATGTCACTATGATTGAGATAATAAAAGCCGACATTTTCCCATACAGTCAGAGAATCAAAAAGGGCAGAACTCTGAAAGACCATACCCACCCTGCTTCTCAATTCCATTATCTTGCTTTTTGGTGCTCCGTTTATCTTTTCTCCAAAAAGGTATATCTCTCCTTCTGTTATCGGTATTAGTCCAAGAATTGTCTTTAAAAGCACTGTCTTCCCACAGCCAGAACTTCCGACTATCACAAGGGACTCACCCTGTCTTACATCAAGGTTCAGGCATTTCAAAACATCTGTATCCCCGAACCTTACACTTACATTTCTCAAACTTATAATACTTTCCATCTTATATATTGTAAACTGTAGGGTATTCCTGTCAATTTTTTATTTGACAGATAATCAAAAAGGTAAAATGTTCAGGATTAGAGGGTTAATTTTGAGAACTTAAAAAAGGGGGGTAATGTATACATCTTACGATAGAATAAAGGCAGCACTTGAACACAGAACACTTGACCGTATCCCTATGACAGAAAGTTTCTGGCCTGAAACTGTATAGCGGTGGAAGAAAGAGGGACTTCCCGAGGATATGGATGTATATGAATTCCTTGGACTTGATTTTATATGTGGTATACACCCTTTTGATGATGGACTTTCTGATGCATTCCCTTATACTGTCTATGAAGAAACAGATGAATATAAGGTGGACAGGAACCCTTACGGGGTAAAGGTGAAATACTGGAAGAACCGTTATACGACGCATGTGGAACTGGACCATGCTGTTAAAGATAGAAATGACTGGGAAAAGGTAAAGTGGGCATTAAACCCTTCGGAAGAGCGTATCCCAAAAGATATCATTGAGATTTCAAAAAAGGCAAGAGAGAAGGGGCACTTTATAACATTAAATTGTTCTGAGCCATACTGGTTTTCTTTTATACTACTCGGGATGGGAAACTTCTGTGTGCAGTTGAAGATAGACACTGAATTTATTGAAGATATATGTCAGAGGTATATGGAATTTATGGAAAAAATGTTAAAAATGGTTATTAATAAAGGAGTGGAGTGGGATGGCATATGGGTTTTTTCGGATATGGCATATAAAAACGGTCCGATGTTTTCTCCTTCTGACTACAGAAGGTTTTTTTCTGCCCCCCCACAGGGAGATAAGCCAGTTTTGTAAAAGAGAAGGTAAGTTTTTATTATTAAATTCCGATGGGAATATGAGAGAACTTTTACTTATTTCCACTCTCCTTCCCCTCTTCCCAGTGGGGAGAGGGCAGGGTGAGGGGGTATTTTCTCCGACCATACCATTCCTTACACAGTATCACTGGAAAGTTAAATATTCGCTGTGGAATGTGCAAAAAGTATGGAATTTATTAAAAAGCAGTATATGGGATACCATTGGGACAATAACTTACAGGGATTGTCTTTATCTTTTCACGAAGGTCTCTTGCTAAGTGTTTAAGGCCGGTCTCTTCACTTATCTCATGGCCTACCTCTACAATACCCACATCCATATCTTTCATCGCTCTCATTGTATATTCATCAACCTCTCCTGCGATTACTGTATCAACATTATATCTGAGGATTTCATCTATAAAAACTGCATTTATACTAAGCCCTAATCCACCCCACAGGCTACCAATCCTTTTTACCTTCCATTTAGGACTTCCTGTTATACGCACCTTTTCAAGATTAAGATACTTTTTAACATCACTGGCAAACTTTTGAAGAGATATTTCTTTTATCTCATAGACCCTGTAGAACCCTCTCTTAATAACTGGATTGCCGAGAGAAAGAGCAATTGCAAAGTCGTCAAGCACACAGTATCTATCAGCAAGATAGTGTATCCTTATAACAGAAATCTTGTGTTTCTTAAGCAGAGAAGTCCTTTCTCTTGATACAACACCTTTCCTTTTTGCTGAAAAGGCATAATCAGGAGGGAAAAAAAGGTCCTCATGGCTGATAATAAGGTTATTCCCCTTTTTAACGGAAAATTCAATAACATTTTTTGTAACCATCCAGCAGACAGTTATCCCTTTTATAATTTGTTTTTCATCCCCGTATAAAAGCCCCTCTTCTGGGTGAAATTTTCCCAACCACCTGTTAAGAAATTCAATAAACTCTTTTACATTCATATGAAATAGAAAAAGCCAGTCAGGATAAGGTTGCAGAGTATTATCAGAAAGAATGAGACAACTACAGAGGTGGTGGCAGCCCTGCCTACACCTGATGCTCCTCCGCTTGCCCTTAACCCTTCATAAGAGGATACAACTATTATTACAATAGAAAAGACAACGGACTTCACAAGACCCACAAGAAGGTCTCTTATTCCAATAAACCTGAATGTCTGATATAGAAACATCCCTGATGGAATATTTACCAGGAATACCCCTATGATGAAGGCACCCAAAATTGCAAGAAAAAAACTCATTAGAAAAAGGGAAGGTAGAGATATAATACCTGCGAGAAGTCGCGGACTTACAAGATAGGAAACAGGGTCAACCGCCAGTATCTCCATCGCATCTATCTGTTCTGTTATCTTCATCGTCCCTATCTCAGCCGCTATTGAACCACCAACCCTCCCTGCCATAATGATTGCTACAAAGACAGGACCCAGCTCTCTTATCATTGATATGGCAACAATACCACCTGAGTAAATTTCTGCCCCAAACTTTTTGAGTGTATAAGCGGTTTCCATTACCAGAACCATACCTGTGAAGACAGAAATAATTGCTATAAGAGGAAAGGAGTTAATGCCTATACTGTTTATATTTTTGAATATATTTTCACTTTTTTTTGCAGAAAATATCTTCCTGAACGTATCAAAAGCAAGTATTGTAATAGAACCAAAATAGGAGATGTAACCTAAAATATCATAACCTATTTTTCTTATCAGTATAAGCATATTACTCTCTCGGACTGTAGTTTTCAAATCTTGTGAATGCCTCTCTGAAAATAAGAGAGATACTATCTATAGGGCCGTTTCTCTGTTTTGCTATCTTTACCTCAGTAACATTTGATAGTTTTCTATCTTCCTCATCTCTGTCTCTGTGAAGAAGTATGACGATGTCTGCATCCTGTTCAAGGGACCCGCTTTCTCTAAGGTCAGAAAGTTCTGGCTTTTTATTCCCTCTCTGTTCAGGGGAGCGGTTTAACTGAGATAGGGCAACGACCGGTATATTCAATTCTTTTGCAAGTGCCTTTAAGGATGCAGATATCTCACTTATCTCCTGTTGTCTGTTTTCTGCTTTTCTTGCCCCTCTCATAAGTTGGAGGTAGTCCACTATAACTAACTGAATATTCTCTCTTGCCTTCATACGCCTAGCGCGTGCCCGTAATTCAAAGGTGGTGAGGGATGGAGTATCATCTATAAATATAGGTACCTGCTCCAGCCGTCCTCCTGCTTGAAGTAATCTTCCCATATCTTCATCAGAGAGCATTCCCTGTCTCAATCTTTGCTGGTCAATCTTTGCTTCACAGCATAGCATTCTTTGCACAAGTTGTTCGCTGCTCATCTCTAAACTGAATATAAGTATCGGGAATCTTGTTGTTCCTGCATTAAGATTGAGGGCTATATTACAGGCAAATGCGGTCTTGCCTATAGATGGCCTTGATGCAATAATAATAAACTCAGAAGGATGAAAGCCGGTTGTTAATTTATCAAGGTCTGTGAAGCCAGTAGGAATTCCTGTAACAAAACCCTGTCTTCCATGGACCTTTTCTATAAGTTCTATGTTTTCCTTAACCAGTTCTTTAAGTGGAAGGATGGTCCTTTTTGTTTTCTTCTCACCGATGTCAAATATTATTGACTCTACCTTGTCAAGGAAAGAATCCACTTCTTCAGGTTCAGAAAATGCCTCAGAGATAATTGAAC
>JAMWBP010000039.1:5240-6506 GCA_023819365.1 Candidatus Omnitrophota bacterium | reverse complement strand
ATATATCTCCTGTTAAGATATTAACACCTGCTTTTTTATATTTATCCATTTCCTTTTTCCCTCTCCCCTTATCCCCCTCACCTTATATCCTCTCCCCTTCATCCCCCTCACCCTAACCCTCTCCCCACCGGGGAGAGGGTTAGGGTGAGGGGGCTTTCCCCTCTCCACACTAGGGAGAGGGGATGGGTGAGGGGCTTTTTTCTAATGTGTCTGTAACTTCCAGAGTTGGTAGTATTCACCTTTGTTATCAATCAGTTGTTTATGTGTCCCTTGTTCTACTATCCTACCTTCTTTTAGGACTATTATCCTGTCAACGCTTCTTAATGTTGAAAGCCGGTGCGCTATTATAAATACGGTCCTGCCCTTCATAATTCTTTCCATCGCCTCCTGTAATGTCTTTTCAGAATGGCTATCAAGGGATGCAGTTGCTTCATCCAGTATAATGACTTCAGGGTCTTTATATATTGCCCTTGCCACAGATATCAATTGCTTCTGCCCTCCTGAAAATGACATGCCTCTATCCCCTGCAATCGTCTCATAACCGTCCGGGAGTGATTCAATAAAGTCCTTTATCCCTGCTATCTCCACTGCCTTTTTAACTTTATCCATATCAGGATTTCCCGAAAGTGATATATTTCTTTTCAGTGTATCATTAAAAAGTATTGGTTCCTGCGGAACAAAACCGATATGTTCCCTTAATGTCTCTAATTTATAATTTCTTATATCCTTACCATCTATCAAAATCTGCCCTTTTTCTGGGTCATAAAATCTTAAAAGAAGACCTATAAGAGATGTCTTCCCGACACCTGTGGGACCCACAATACCAAGGCGCTCTCCTTTTTTAAGAGAAAAGGTGATATCTTTAAGGACTTCTTTTTTACCATAAGAGAAATACACACCCTGAAACTCAATATTCTCCATCAATCCTGAAAAGACCTCTTTACCTGTATCCAGGACACTAACTTTTGTCTCAAGAAAAGAGAATATACGGGGTAGAGCAGAGGAGTTCTGTTTAATGCTTACATAGTCAGCCCCGATATTTTTAAGTGGGCTAATGATAGAAAAAAGGGCAACAAAGAAAAGCATAAGAAATCCAGAACTTAGAGAACTTGCCATTACCTTGTTTGCACCATAATAAAGAAGCCCACTTGCACCAAGCACAGACATAATCTCTGTAAAAGGACCTATAAGCAAAATCCTTTTTATACACGCCATAACTGTTCTGAATATCCTTTTATTTTCATCAGTAAACCTCTTGATGATTGA
>JAMWBP010000039.1:0-5230 GCA_023819365.1 Candidatus Omnitrophota bacterium | reverse complement strand
TGCCTTTATGATTTGCTGTCCATACACCCCTTCATATATAAGATTACCTATCTTTGCATAGGACTCCTGTATCTTTCTACCTAATTTCCTTAATTTTCTTCCTGTCCTGTATATAGGATATAAAAGTGGCGGGAATATCAACATAGCAAGTAAACTCATCTTCCAGTCAATAGTAAAGATAATTACAAGATACACAACCGCAAGGGTGCCCTGAAAGATGATACCAGGGATCTGAGATGTAAACATATTTCTTAAAAGGTTAACATCATATATGAGGCGGGATGTAATCTCACCCGCTTTACCAAATACAAAGAAGTCCATTGAAAGAGTTGCCATCTTTTTGTACATCTTGTCCCTTATATCAGTGAGAAGATGTAATCCAAAGAGGTTAAAGTAGTAGTGATTAAGATAAGAAAAAAACCCTTTAATTCCAATAGAAATGATAATAAAAGCAATAAGATATTTCAAAACAAAAGAAGGTGGCAGATTATTGAGAAAATTTATGATAGGTGCCAGTCGCATACTAATGTAGACAGGAAGTTTTTCTGGGAGAATAATTCTTTTACCTGCTATAATATTGTCCATAAGGGGGACTATAGAAAAAATAGAAATACCATTAAACATAGCATTAAGTATCATAAAAACGATACCTGCAAAAAAGTACCTCCACCTTACATCAACATAATTTCTTATCTTCAATATCTCTTTTAGCATAGTTTTTTATCAAAAACTCCGCTACTGCTTCACTCACATTGCCTCTGCCTGCTATCTCCGCTATACGGGAAAACAATTCTTGTTCCTGCCTATAAAGTGCCCCTTTATTGAGTATATCCTCTATATCCCCTGTTATTTTTCTGTATGGGAAGTACTGGATATATTCAGGAATAACCTTTTCCCCTGCAAGAAGGTTCACAGGACTTATTATCTTTAATTTTACCATAGATCTCGCAATAAGATAGTCAAGATATTTTGTCTTATAAAAAACAAGTAATGGCTTTTGAAGAAGAGCCACTTCTAAGTTAACCGTTCCACTTGCTGCAAGTACTACAGATGCATATCTTATTACAATATGTGGACTGCCTTCAATAATCTCCATTTCTGTATGATATTTTTTTAGTATCTCTTCTTCTATCCTTTTTATAGGCATATCAGATGCAGAAAGTAATGTTTTTACTCTTCTTCTTTTGGAAATAATCTTTACAGTATGGATAAAAACAGGTAAAAGATACCTCACCTCTTTCTCTCTGCTTCCAGGTAGAAGTCCTATAACAGGGATATTATACCTTTCCTTTAGGTTTTGCTCGGTCTTTATAAGGTCTGTCACTGGATGTCCGAACCAGAATGCAGGTATACCTTCTTTCTTATAGATCCCCTCTTCAAAAGGGAATATAGTAATGACCGCCTTAATATACTTCTTCATTATCCTTATCCTTCCATAGTTATGTGCCCATACCTTTGGCGGGATATAATAAAAACACGGGAATTTTTCTCCTAATACCTGTGCAAGTTTAAGGTTAAATCCAGGATTATCTATAAACACAATAAAAGAAGGACACTCTTTTTTTAATATCTCTTTTACCTTCTTAAATGCATGGTAAAAGAGTGGTAGATGTGATATAACACCAGAAAATCCCATCCTCCCATAAGGAGATTTTATAAACAGGTCTGCCTTCTCTCTTATCCCTTCTCCACCTGTTCCGATAACAAATACATCCTTTTCAATCTTTCTGATCGCATCTATAAGTAGGGCTCCATAATTATCCCCTGACTTTTCTCCTGCAATGACCGCTATCTTCATTTAGTTGTATGAGAATTAAAAACTGCTGCCAAATCCTAAGAGCCATATATAACTGTCTATACCTGAATTTGGCTTTTTTATATCAGCATTAGAGACATGCCGATTTCTGTATTCAATAAGGATATACCTGCCTCTTCCTATATCTACAGAAAGTCCATAGCCGGATTGACTGGCAAAATTAAAAAGTGTTGATTGTTCCTCTGTTTCTTGTGTAATAACTATTATACCACTACCACCTCTTAGATACGGCTTTATAGGAAAATTTAAAGGGAAGATATATTTTATAAAAAAGACAAGTCCTATCTCTCCATTTACATCAGGAGATGAAACCAGAGAAGCAAATGGCTCTAACTGGAACTGAAAGTTTTTCCATGGCAGAGGATAACAAAGGTCTATACCGATTGTATGGTGGACATACTCCCCCTGGTTTTTCAGGTGGTCATCCCAGCCATAGGTAATAAAAACTTCTTTCCCAGATGGTTTTCTGATATCAAAAGCAAAAAGTGAACCAGTAAGAAACAAAAAAAATAAAAATATCCCATCCCTTTTTCTCTTCATTTTACTCTCTTTGAAGATTATTTTTTCTTACCTCTTCTTTCCCCCTCTCCTCTATATTTTTATTCCCCCTCACCTTTTTCCTCTCCCCTCTGGGGAGAGGGTCAGGGTGAGGGGCTTTTTCATCTTCAATTACCCTGTGTAAAAAGGTTCTGCTCCTCTTCTTTTTGATTACCCAGATACTCCTTCTCCCATAATGGGTCTGTATACATTCTGTACTGTCTATTGTATTTGGGCATCTTCCCTTCTTCTATTATTCTGAGATACTCTTCTGCTCCGATATCAGTAGGGACTGCCTCTGTATTCTTGACTATTCTATAAAACTCCTCAGAATTGTCCCTGATGGCACAGGGAACAAGTAGATTCCCACATTTATGTTTCGGTTGCTTTATCCAGTAGTTGTCCTGCCACTCTCTGATTTTTGTAAAAAGCGGGGACTTAATTGCATCTGTTATGGTCTTTCCATTTTCGTAAAGTTTATACAGATTTCCATACTCCTTATCCTTAAATGGCACAAATACACAGGGAGTAATGGTTCCATCCCACATTATATAGAAGTATCCACCACCCCTTCCTGCTGCCATACACCCATCTGATGCAGTTCCTGAATTCCAGAAGTCCGCAATAAATATCTTCTTTTCTCTTACAACACTCCATATCCTTTGAAGCATCTTATATCTCTGTTCAGGGGTGACCATCAGGTCAAAGTCCGGTTTTCTGCCTATGGGCATATACTGAAAATACCAGCCATATATAGCACCCTTTTTGGTGAAATAAAAGTCAAGAAATTCATCTGAAAGAAGGAGTTCAGCGTTATATCGTGTAGGTGTGACAGAGATGCCAAAAGGAACGCCTGCCTCTTTAAGGTTGTCCATTGCCTCCATAATCCTCTTTAATGTTCCTTCGCCTCGTCTATCATCTGTCTCTTTTTCAAATCCCTCAACAGATATTGCAGGGGTAAAGTTACCTAACTCACCAAGTCGCTTTGCTACATCTTTTGTTATGAGCGTTGCATTTGTATAAGCCATAAAATAACAGTCAGAGTGTGTCTCTAATATATCAAAGAGCGTCTTTCCGCTATCCCTGTAAGCAAATGGTTCTCCACCAGATATAACAAGGAAATATGCGCCGAACTGTTCCTTAATCTCCCTTATCACCCTGTCAAATACCTCATACTTAAGTGTATGCCTCTGGTATATGTCACCTGCATAACATCCCTTACACTTAAGATTACAGACATTGGTGGGTGAGATTGTTACAAAAGAAGGTGGTCTGAACCCGTGTTTCTCTGCAAATGAATGTCTTATATATACCCCTTCAACCATCACCTTACTGATTAATATATCTGCAAGCGCCTTCATACACATAGGAGAGATTGCCTTTGACTCAAAAGCCCTTTCAATAGAATGGAGAAGTGCACTACCCATATAATATCTTTCTTCCTTTACCTTATCGGGTCTATTTAAACTTTTGAAAGACATCTTATATGTTGCCCTATCCAGTGCCTCTATGAGATGCCTTCTAGTAATAGGGTTTCTCAATCCAAAACTTAATAGTTTTGATACAAACCTCCGGGATGCCCCTTTTTCCATCATATCAAGGAGTTTGGATTCCATATTAACCATAGCCCCCTCCTTTTAAGAAAGTCAAAGTAAAAATACCCTTAAAACTCTTATTGACTTTTTTATACATACTTCAAATATTTTACCACAAAACTCCTTATCTATAAACAGTTTCTATAAATCCTCCCCCTAAAAGTATATCCCCCTTATAAAAGACCGCTGCCTGCCCTGGAGTGATAGCCCACTGAGGCATTTCAAAAATTACCTTTACCCGGTCATTCATTCCATAAGGATATAAAGTAGCAGTTGCACCTGTATGTTTATACCTCACCTTGACATCTACTCTTATCGGCTTTTTAATCGCTTCTATAGATACCCAGTTGGTTGCTTTAACAATAAACTCTTTCCTGTAAACATCCTGTTTCTCACCTACAACTATCCTGTTTCTTTGACTATCTATCGCTGTAATATAAAATGGTTTCCCTTTAGCAATACCAGTCCCCTTCCTCTGTCCAATCGTATAAAAGACAATCCCTTTATGCCTCCCGACAAGATTTCCTTTTCTATCTACTATATCACCCTCTTTCACCTTATCTGAGAAAAAAGTCCTTATATCCCCCTTGATAAAATCCTGACTCTCTTCTTTATAACTTATAGGAAGTTTATACCTTTCCGCTATCTGCCTTACTTCTTCCTTTGTATATCTACCTAAAGGAAACTGCACCTTTGAAAGTTGTTGCTGTGTTAATAAAAAAAGGAAGTAACTCTGCTCTTTATTTTTATCAACCCCTTTTTTCAGAATATATCTACCTTTCTCCTTATTAAATTCCACATTCGCATAGTGCCCTGTGGCAAAAAAATCAAAACCTACCTTTTCTATACTGGTTAATTTTTCCAGTAAAAGACCAAACTTTAAAGATTGGTTACATATTACACAGGGGTTTGGTGTTCTCCCTCTAAGATATTCTTCTTTGAAATATGAAAGGACTATATCTGAATACTCTTTTGCAATGTCTATAATATAAAGTTTTATTCCGAGAAGTTCCGCCGCCTTTTTTGCATCTTCAATGTCCTGGTCTTCGGGTGAAAAACAGGAATGTCCGGAAAGGAGTCCTCTATATCTTTCATCCCATATCTTCATAAACACTCCACTTACATCATATCCCTCTTCTTTAAGCAATGTGGCTGCTACTGAAGAATCCACACCACCACTCATACCTACAACTACTTTCTTTTTCATTTTCTGTTGCTGGGGCAGGACAAAAGGGCTTTACTCAACAGATACAACCTCTTTTACTTCAGGGACTCTCTCCTT
>JAMWBP010000038.1 GCA_023819365.1 Candidatus Omnitrophota bacterium | reverse complement strand
CCGTATCAACTTGAAATTCTCCATCTATATCAAATTCGCTGTTTTTTTCTTTTGCTATCTTTACTGCTTTTTGAACTTTTTCAACCATTGGATGCGATGCAGAACCTTTTGTTGAAAAAGAAAGAAAAGCAACTTTTGGTATCTCTTTCATTAATTTTTTATAATTAATTGCTGTTGCAATTCCTATTTCTGCGAGTTGATTTTCGTCAGGACATATATTTACAGCACAGTCAGCATAGAAATAAACTTTTCCATTTGGCAACACCATTATAAAAAAACTTGATGGTGTTTTTATCCCTTCTGAAAAACCAACTGTTAGGGCTGCTGCCTGTATTACATTTGCTGTTGTATTTGCTGCACCTGCAACCATAGAATCACATTTCCCAGTATCAACCATTAACCCTCCAAAAATAAGTGGTCTCTTCACAATTTTTTCGGCAACACTTTTATTTATATTTTTTCTTTTTTCACAGTATCTATTAATAAACTCTTCAAAAAATTCTGAATTTTCAGGTTCAACAATTTCTATTTCCTCAATATTATTAATACCTAATTTTTTACTCATTTCTAAAATTCTTTCTTTCTTACCTAACAAAACAGGAGTAGCAATCTTTTCTTTTAATAATTCAGAAACAGACATTAAAATTCTTTCATCTTCTCCTTCTGGGAAAACAACTTTTTTATTTAAATTTTTAACCTCTGCTACAAATTCTTCTATTTTACTCATTTTTACTCCTTTAGAAAATTCTAAAATTTATTTTTTTCTCTGCTTCATAAGCAAATTTATAATACTCTTTTCTTCTTAAATGACTAGATGCCTCTTCATCTAAAATAACAGTAACTTTGGGATGAAGTTGTAAAGCAGAGGCTGTAATCTGAGATGTTATTGGTCCTTCAATTGCTTTTGCAACTACTTCTGCCTTTTTGCTTCCGTTTGCCAAAAGAATTATTTCTCTTGCCTCAAGTATTGTTCCTACTCCCATAGTTAAAGCAAATTTTGGAACATCTTCTATTTTTTCAAAAAATCTTGAATTATCTTTTATTGTCTGTTCATCAAGAGCAACAAGCCGCGTTCTTGAATAAATAGAAGAACCTGGTTCATTAAACCCAATATGACCATCCCCTCCAATGCCAAGAATTTGAAGATCTATACCACCTAAGTTTTTTATCATCTCCTCATACTTTTTGCAGTATTCTTCAATTTCATCAATTGGAATTTTTCCTTCTGGAACATGGGTATTTTCTTTTTTAATGTTAATTTCATTAAATAAATTAGTATCCATAAAATATCTGTAACTCTGTGGATGGTCTCCAGAAAGTCCATAATATTCATCAAGATTAAAAGTTATTACTTTGGAAAAATCAAGTCCTTCTTCTTTGTGCATTCTTATGAGTTCTTTATAAAGGCCGATTGGAGTGCTCCCTGTTGCAAGTCCAAGAATGCAATTGGACTTTTTAATAATCAATTCTTTCACTAATTTACCTGCCTCTTTGCTCATTTCTTCATAATTTTTAACTATTCCTGTAAATCCGTTCTTTGAAAGGATAACACCTATTATCATTAATAATAAAGGAAACGTAAAGGAGATAGTTCCTGATATTTTTATGTTTTTCCACAAATAATTATCTTTATCCATTAGTTCATTTCTCACCAAAATATTTCATAGACATCAATTCCATACGAGCTGCTGAGATACGGGTTTTCATCAAGACCGGAGAATAAATACTTTTCAGGTTTTCAATCCTGTTTTTTTGCATAATTTCATATACGCACTCATTTGCCTGTTCAAGTGAAATTAATGCTTCTTCTACATTAAATCGTCCAGGCGAGGTTGGGGCAGGAGGCCATCTGGCATCTGTAACATATGCATTCCCTAAGAAATACAATGCTTGCTGAAAGTCCATTTCATTATAAATATCAGTAATACCTAAATATATCCCTATATCTTCCAGTCCATCTAAAACAGCATTACACAATGGGTCAAGAATTCTTGAATATAAAGTGTTGGACCATGCTACAGTATAACCGCCATGCCAGGCAGTAGAGTTTTCTATATGTTCAAATCCTTTTCCATCAACAGATTGATAAATAGAAACAGCATCCCTGGGAGTGATTGGGTTAAATTTTAAATCCTTTGCTATAGATAGTATTTCTTTGAAACGGATAATACTTTCAGGGGCAGGTTCAAAAAAGCGTGCTAAACCAAACTGCTTCACATAGAAATAGGCAGTTGTTCCTATATACTCAGCATCTTCAGCATATGGCATAAGAAAACCATTCCCATCTACAATCCTATCTCTCCAGCGAAGAAGGACATCCCTTACTTCTTCCAATTGAACTGGCTTTTCTCTATTCTCTTCTGTGGCTCCCATAAGATACCATAACAGTATATTACATAGCATATCCGAACGGAAAATAATATGGAGTCCATTTTTTAACTTATTTGGTCGGAAAAACCTGTTTAACATATCAGGTATATTTTCAATCTCTTTCTCTATGTTAAAAAGTATACTTTTATTACTATGTCCATAGATATCATATTTAAGCCCAATCTTTTCACGCAGGCCAGGGATGTTGGAAAGGAAATAAGAATCAGCATCTGCTATAATGATTTCAAAACCGGCTTCCCTATATATCTCAGGGATATACCAGCACCATCCACATTCCGGATTCCATCCGGTAATAGGTCTGAAACCGGTTAGTCGTTCCCATGTATCCAATCCCTTTTTTAATTGATGTAAAGCCAATTCCTTTCTGACATTAGGTATCATTATATGGGTGTGGGGTGAAGCAACTGGTTCTATACGGCCTTCTTTTATTCCTCCAACCAGTTCATCTAATACTTCGGGGGCCTCACGGGCAAGGATTTCTAATGTCTCTCCCGATGCTTCAAATGCAATTTTAAATTCTAATTTTTCACTTATATCAAATATGGCTTTATATGACTCTCTCGCTACCCATGACCTTTTCCCCGGAGGTAATTGTGAGTACTGTAGGTTGCCATGTGGTAAAAAAATTATACCTGGTTTTATCATCTTTCCCCTTTCTTTTTTTTGTTAATGTATTTTATATATTCACACCTATTTTGTCAATTATGCGCACGGATAGGGTACATAGGTAACACTTTTCCATTCAATTTTTTACTCCTATTTTCCTCCAATTTCTTGTTCAAAAATTCTATAGGTGTCTCATATCCTAATGCCTGTAGAGGAAAAAAGGGACAGTCCCCTTTTTCTGTTTCTGTATAGAGTGATGGAATGTGCTGAAGTTGAAGGAAGTAAAAAGAGGCAATTGGAGAGGATTTATAAAAGTTTAAATCCGGGAGAATTAAGAAGGAAGATTGTACAACTGCAAGAAGAACTATATGAAAGAAATTGGAAAAAAGAAGAGGTTTTTGTATAGAAAAATTAATGAGGCAACGATACCCATTTCATATAGAAAAATTAATAAAGCAACAGGTATTGCATATGTCTCTCAAAATTTTTTGACATATTGTAAAGTTTGAAATAATCTTATATGAATTGACGTAAAATATCTGGAAAGGAGAGAAAAATGAATATAGGGGTGATAGGGTTTGGTGGAAGGGCAAGGGGAGTTATATATGGTGCATTAAAAGAGGTAGAGCCAGACATCCGTATAACAGGAATTGTTGACCCTGATGAAAAAGGTGTAAGGGAACGGCTTTCAGAAGAAGACAGACAAAGGACCATATTTTATAAGACACTTGATGAGATGGTAAGGAAGGCAAAGCCAGATGCTCTTTTTATAGGGACAAGATGTAACCTTCATACCCCTTATGCAATACAGGCAGCAAAATATGACATACCACTTTTCCTTGAAAAGCCGGTTGCCATTGATATGAAACAGGCAGTTGCACTGGAAAAGGCATTTGAAAACTCAAGGTGCAGGGTAGTTGTGAGTTTCCCATTAAGGGTTTCTCCTCTCTGTGTTTTTACAAGGGAAATAATAGAGAAAGATGGGATAGGAGAGCCGGTTCATATTATGGCATGGAACTATGTACCATATGGTGCTGTTTACTGGGAACAGGAGTACCGCAACTATAAAATTACACAGGGACTATTTCTTCAGAAGGCAACCCATGACTTTGATTATATAATATACCTTATGGGTATGCCTATTGTAAGGATAGCAGCAATGGCAACATTCCAGAAGGTATATGGTGGTAAAAAACCATCTGGTTTGAGATGTTCACAGTGTAAAGAAACAGAGACCTGCCTTGAAAGTCCTGAAAATAGAAAAAGGAGTAAATCATACCATGGGGATGACCATCCGTGTGTCTTCAGTATTGACTGTGGGGATATAGAAACAGGAACAAATGAGGATACTTCCAGTGCTATATTTGAGTTTCCATCTGGTGCGCATGGGATATATACTCAGGTATTCTTTACAAAAAGAGATGCAGGTGCAAGGGGTTCAACTGTAAGCGGTTATTTGGGGACTATAAAGTTTGATTGGTATAAAAACCAGATTGACTATACAAGGCATCACAAACCATTTTCTGATATTGTTAAACCTGACCCTACAGGAGGCCATGGAGGTGGAGATATTGAACTTGCAAGGGACCTTGTGAAACTTGTAAAGGACAGCAGATACAAATCCAGGACCCCTATAGAGACAGGACTGGCAAGTGTATATACCTGCCTTGCTGCTAAAGAGTCATATCAGAAAGGGAAGTTTGTAAAAGTGAGACAGGTGGGGCAGATAAGATAATTCGTGTCAAAATTATGGTTTTACACTATAAAAAAGCCATAACTTTTTCCACTCTTTAAGAAATTTTTTTGCTGTCTCTTTGTCTTTTATTATCAGGAGGCATTCTGTATTTTTCCTTGCAGAGGCAGTAGGATTGTAAGAGCCAGTAATAACTATTTCTTCATCAATAATAAATAGTTTGTCATGGAGAAATCCAGCCCTGTTGCTTTTCTTTAACCTGCAGCCATAGTCAATGAGCGGATAAAAGACAGAATATGGCTCTATATTTAATGGTTCTAATATCCCATAAACATCTACCCCTGACAGTTTTTTCCTTATTATAACTTTTGCAATTTCTTCTGATGTAAATTGGTAATGTAAGAAGTGTATACTCTTTCTGGCATTTGATATATTCTGGATAATTATGGACTCACAGTTTGTTTCAGGGGAAAAATATATCTGGTATATTTCATCCTCATATACTTCGGGTTCTTCTGCAGGTTTATCATCCCACCAGGAAAGGAATTTTTTATTTAAAAAGTCCGCTATATTTCTGTCCTTTATAAGTAAAAAATGGTTATGGTGAAGATATATACCATCATCTGTGAAATTACCAGAACCGATAAGCACATATTTTTTATCCACCACTATAAACTTCGGATGGAAAAGTCCTGGCTTGTCATATATCCTTACAATGTCTTTCAAAATCCATTTTGTTTCTCTGTCCGTCAAAATCTTTATATCTATATTATTCCATTTTTCTCTGTTCAGGAGTTCTATCATTTTTCCCCAGGATACAGAATACCCTGCTATATATATTGAACTTTCCGCACCTTCCATAAGGGAGATAATTATTTTGTCTGTTTTGGGGTTTGGGGTAAAATAGAGAGAAGGTATATTCTCAGAGAAGGATGGGTGTAAAAAAACAAGTAATAAAAGTACAAGTTTTCTCATAAAAATATTTTACCATAACAAAAGGGAGGAATATGAAAGCAGCGGTATATTACGGAATAAAAGATATAAGGGTTGAAGAGATTAAAACACCTGCCTGTGGGAACAATGAGATAAAGATAAGGGTCCATTACTGTGCTATCTGCGGGACTGATGTAAGGATATATCTTTCAGGACATAAGAAGGTTATCCCTCCTGCGGTGATAGGCCATGAGATTACAGGTGTGATAGAAGAGATAGGAGAAGATGTAAGGTATCCTGAGCCATTAAAGATAGGGGATAAGATAACAACAGTGACATCTATCGGTTGCGGAAAATGTAAGATGTGCAGTAAAGGGTTTTATAATCTCTGTCCTGACACAAAGGCAATAGGATATTTCTATCCTGGTGGCTATGCTGAATACCTTATAATACCAGCCCCTGCAGTAAAGCAGCAGGCAGTGATTAAACTACCCGAAGGCATTTCACTGAAAGAGGGTGCCCTTATAGAGGCACTTTCCTGTGTAATTAATGGACAGAACTATCTTAACATAGGAAAAGGAGACACAGTAGTTATCTATGGAGGAGGCCCTATTGGTTTTATGCATGCTGTGATTGCTCAGGCAGAAGGAGCAGAAAAAGTGATTATGATTGACCCTGCATACCAGCGGCTTGAAAAATTTGGGAAAAACTTCAGGGATATTATCCTGCTTAATCCAAAAGTGACTAATGTAAAAGAGGAGATTCTGCGGCTTACAGGTGGTTATGGAGCAGATGTTGTAATTACTGCCTGTCCTGCAAAACAGGCACAGATTGGTCGTATCAAATTCTCTTGCGCATGGGCAAGTTTGATATTGCAAACTCGGCAGCGATTGCAGCGCACTACGGCTCGGTTTCGGCAGTAACCTTCGGCGAAGCTCTTGCCTT
>JAMWBP010000037.1 GCA_023819365.1 Candidatus Omnitrophota bacterium | reverse complement strand
CATTCTCTACCTTGTTTGTAATTGCCAGAGATGAGCATATCCCTAAGATCATACAGAAGATCGGATTGTCCCGCCATAACCCTCCAGTTATGATTCTAAAATTTTTAGTATATAATAATCTTTTCCAACTTTTTTTGGGCATAGTTATCTCCTTTGTTTAAATAAATCCAATTTTTTTTGAATATTTGCATTTAAAAGTGTCTCAAAAGATTTACTTGTTCCTGTTGCTCCTGTGATTGCATCAACTTCATTTTCTCCTTTAGATTTTCCAGCAGGAACAATCTTAATCTCCGGCAAAAATTTTTTACCTTTAAACTGGGCAAGATAATCCTTTTCAGCACTTCTTCCTCCAAGTCCCGGTGTTTCTTCTTGATGGATTATACTTATACCCTTGAGTGTATTCATATCATTATTTAGAGCAATAACTCCATGGATAGGCCCCCATAGACCTGAACCAGAAAATTCAAAAGCAACTGCTTTCTCTTTCGATATATAAAAAGAGACACCATCAAATTTAACTATTTCCACATTCTGATTAAAAACTGTTTCTATATTTTCTTTTGTATAAGGTATCTCAAAAACATCTAATACTGCTTTTTTAATTTTTAATTGCTGGTTTTGTAGAATTCTGCTTTCCGTATATCTGTTTACACCTAAAAGGATAGAACCACTAACCATGCCAAGAACAATAACAAAAAGTATAATCTTTATTTTCTCTTTCATCTTTTATTATTTGGCTTATATCTTCTCTCAACAACTAAATAGTCAATTAGAGGAGTAAAAGCATTCATTAATAAAATTGAAAACATTACTCCTTCTACATATCCAGAAAAAGTTCTTATAATCACTGTTAAAAATCCTAACAGGACCCCTGCTATCAACTTCCCAGAATTTGTAAATGGGCTTGTAACAGGGTCTGTCGCCATAAAAAAAGCACCAAAAAGTAATCCTCCAGTCAATAACTGGAAAATAGGTGGACCAAATTTTTCAGGGAAGAGAAGATTTCCAAAATAAGATAAGAAAAAGACTGAAATTAAGTAAGTTAATGGGATACGCCAGTTAGCAACCCTTGTTAAAACAAGGAAAATTCCACCAATAATTATACCTAATCTAAATGTCTCTCCTATACAACCAGGGGAAAGGCCCAAGAGTAAATCTTTGAAAGATGTGAGAATTTTATCACTTTTATATAACATTAAAGGTGTAGCAGAAGTTACAGTATCTGGTTTAAATCTGTTAAAGCCTGCCCATCCACTTACCAATGGTTGATACCAATCCACGGTCATTATTTTAGGGAAAGAGATTGTAATAAATACCCTGCCAGCAAGGGCAGGATTAAAAATGTTTCTCCCTGTTCCACCAAAAACCTCTTTCCCAAAAATTACTCCAAAAACAATTCCAACAGCCACAACCCAAAGTGGGACAGTAGGAGGTAGAATCAAAGGGAAAATCAAGCCAGTAACAAGAAAACCTTCTTCTATCTCTTTCTTCCTTATAACAGCAAAAGCAATCTCACACAATCCACCAAAAATATAAGAGACAAGAATGATAAGAATGACTCTTATACCATAAAAGTAAATAGATGCCAAAACAGATGGTAAAAGAGCTAAAATTACAGTTGCCATAAATCTTTTTATATCAAGGTAGTCAAGGATGTAAGGAGTAAAGGTTGTTACTTTATCAGTTCCGAAAAAGAAACCATCTACTGCCTCTAAAACTGGTTTTAACTTTTTAAGTTTTTTATTTTTCTCTAACAACTGATACCCCAAATTAAGTATTTTCCTTATCATATTCACTTTATACCCTGATACTCTTCAAGGCCTTTCAAATTAAAATATGGTAAGATACACCGACTTCTATCACATCCTTGAATAATAAGTTTTTCCTGGCCTTCCTTGATATATTTTGTAATAGGTATTTTTGATGGACATACAAAACTGCAAAGATTACATTCAATACAATTAAAAATTCCATAATGCATAAGTTTCTCATTAACCAGATGTTTCACTACAATTTTACTTAATAAATGTGGAATGATTCGTACCGGACAAACTTCTTCGCAATATCCGCAGGAAATACATGGTCTTTCCTCTCCATGAATATTTGTATCTGGATATTTTTCCAATTTATTAAAGGTCAAAAAACAAGATGAGTAAGAATAAGAATGCAACCCCAACCTTAAAAATGAAAATAATTTTCTTTCTGTATTTTCAGGGATAGCAATGATATGTGTATATGTTCTATCCATAGGTAAAGAATAATCCTTTAATTCATAACCTCGCATCAAACTATTCATTATAAGACGCACCTTTACTTCGGACTTAAGATAATCTTTAACAATTTCACCAATGGGAGTTCCAATACGGACTTTAATATGTGGATTTTCTTTAAAGCAAGGGCCACTTAAAGTTATTATTCTGTCAATTAATGGTTTTCCATCAACTATTGCTTCATATACATGTAGTACTGCACTGATATTTAAACTGATAATACCAATGTTTGCTGCTGAATAACCATAAGGAAACTTTTTGCCCAAAACTATTGGTATTAACATTTCATCATAACCCTGAGGATATTTTGACTCAAGTAGTGAAATTTCAAGCCATTGGATATCAGAGGTTAATTTCCCTATTTCTTCAATTATCCTTTTCTCTTCCGAGTTTAAACAGAGATATATCTTTGCATTTGGCAACAATTTTTTTAGAATCTTCAAACCTTCGATAAAGTAAAAGATATTTTTTCCCTTCAATAAAGTTTTTAAACAGATATTGTAAGGCTCTGAACCAAGTCCATGGATTATCAAATTTTCCACTTCTTTAAGTCCTATGACTGAACTTCTATATCTTGTAGGAATACCGGATGGCCCAAGGGAAGTTACTCCAGAAAGATACAACTTTGTTTCAAGTTCTTCTTCAGTAAGTTTTTCCCAGTTTTTTTCAGAGAAAGGAAGTTTTTCCAATTCATCTTTCCCATCTCCTTCAACAACTATAAATGTTACTTCTCTACCAAAATAATTTTTCTTAACTATTTCTTTTACTTTACCACTTATACTTGAATGGACAGGAGAAGAGACATTTTCATCGTCTCTCCCAATTATTTGTCCTGTTTTGACTTGGTCTCCAACTTTAACAACTGGCTTCACTTCCACTCCAAAACCCTGCCTTAGAGGAATAAATATTACCTTAGGAACCCCGAGGTCAATAATAATATCCTGGGGCTGTCCAGTGAAATTAAAAAACTTATACCCACCTTTAAATGTTCTGTAATGCTTTAGTATGCTCATATCTTATTTTAGGACGAACAAGAAAAGAAACAAAAATACTTGCACCATATAAAAAAATCATAGGTATAGCCAGAAGTAATAAATTAAAAATATCAACTGTTGGAGTGATGAGTGCCGCTAAAATGAAAATTATGACTACTGCATACTTGAATTTATCCTTAAGAAATCTCCAGTTAATCAATCCTATCCTTGTAAAAAGGAAACTTAAGACAGGCATCTGAAAAACCAAACCACCAGCAACAAGAAGGGCAATAACGAAAGAGATATATCTAGTGGCAGAAATTACTGGTTCCATCTCCGTAGAAGCAAAAGATAACAAAAATTTAAATGCCGGTGGTAAAAGAATAAAATAGATAAAACACATACCGATAACAAAAAAAATTGTGCCAGAAAAGACAAAGTTCAGAATATATCTCCTGAATTTCTTTTCTATTGCAGGTGCAATGAATGCCCAGACCTGATATAGAATAACAGGAAAAGCCAGAACCAAACCAATTAAAAAAGATATACGAAGATAAATTAAAAATCCTTCCTGTGGACTAAAGAATACAAGTTTATCTATCACTGAGCAACCCGGTAATTTTAAAATTCTAAGAACATACCTGCTAAAAGGAAAACCTACCATCATACCAACTGTGAGGGTTATCAGACACACTATAATTCTACGGCGTAATTCTTCTATATGCTCCCAAAAGTTCATCTCTTTATCCATATTATAATTTATTGTTTCAGATTATCTTCTGCTTTCCCTTCGTCAGTGTCTATTTCCTTAAAGCCTTTTTTGAGTTCTTTAATACTTCTTCCAATAGAATGGGCAATCTCCGGTAACTTATTTGCACCAAAAATTAAAGCACAGATAAAAAGAATTAATAATATCTCAGGCATTCCCATACCTAAAATTCTCATTTTTTCACCTCCACTTTTATTCTTTCCCTTCGTACTTCTTTTTTAATTCTTCAATGATGCCAGGATCAGCCAGTGTAGTGACATCACCAAGAACTCTACTTTCTGCTATATCTCTTAATAAACGCCGCATAATTTTTCCACTTCTTGTTTTTGGAAGTTCTGGTGTAAAAATTATTTTTTCTGGACGAGCAATCTTTCCAATTTTTTTCACCACATGTTCTTTCAGTTCTTCTTCTTTCTCCAATGACGGTTTATTCCCTTCCTTAAGAATAACAAAGGCAACTATTGCCTGCCCTTTAATTTCATGAAAAATACCAACAACAGCAGATTCTGCCACTATAGGATGGCTAATAAGGGCACTTTCAACCTCCATAGTACTTATCCGATGACCTGCAACATTCATTACATCGTCAACTCTTCCAAGTAGCCAGAAATAACCATCCTCATCACGCTTTACACCATCGCCGGTAAAATATATATCTTTGCTCCATTTTGACCAGTACTGTTTAACATATCTATCAAGGTCTTTATAAATTCCACGCAACATTGCTGGCCATGGTTTTTTTATTGCTAAATACCCACCTCCAACTGAAATGGAATTACCTTTTTCGTCCAAAACATCGGCAATAATACCTGGGAAGGGTTTTGTGGCAGAACCAGGTTTCAAAGTAGTCAAACCTGGTAATGGTGTAATCAAAATCATACCTGTTTCTGTTTGCCACCATGTATCAACAATAGGACATCTTTCCTGCCCAATATTTTTGTAATACCACATCCATGCTTCAGGATTTATCGGTTCACCCACTGTTCCAAGTAGACGTAAAGATGAAAGATTGTGTTTTTTAGGAAGTTCTTCTCCCCATTTCATAAAGGCTCGGATTGCAGTAGGCGCTGTATAAAAGATTGTTACTCCATATTTTTCTATTATAGCCCAGAATCTATCTCTTTCTGGCCAGTCAGGTGCGCCTTCATACATAATTACAGTTGCACCAAGTGCCAATAGCCCATAAACAATATAACTGTGTCCAGTCACCCAACCGATATCCGCAGTACACCAATAAACATCATCATCTTTTAAATCAAAAACCCATTTAGTTGTTGCATATACACCTGTCAGATATCCACCAGTTGTATGAATGATACCTTTAGGTTTTCCTGTTGTTCCTGATGTATAAAGTATATAAAGTATATCTTCACTATCCATTGGTTCTGGCCGATAATAAGAGGGAGCGTCTTGCATCAATTCATGGTACCAGTGGTCTCTCCCTTCTTTCATCTTCACTGGAAAGTTCCCTCTTCTAACCACAATTACATTTTTAATTGTAGGAGTTTTTTGTAACGCTTCATCTGCTATATGCTTAAGAGTCAAAAAATTTCCCCTTCTATAACCACCATCTGCTGTAATTAAAAGTTTTGCTTCTGCATCGTTAATTCTGTCAGATAATGCTTCTGCACTGAAACCACCAAATACAACTGAATGAATAGCACCTAATCTTGTACAGGCAAGCATTGCTATAGGAAGTTCTGGAATCATAGGCATATAAATTGTGACTACATCGCCTTTTCTCACTCCAAGATTATAAAGAACATTAGTAAATTTATTTACCTCACGATAAAGGTCCCAATAAGTTAAACATCTTTCCTCTCCTGGTTCTCCTTCCCAGATGAGTGCTGCTTTGTTTCTTTTTCCTGTATGGATATGCCTATCAATGCAATTATAAGAAATATTTAACCTACCTCCTACAAACCACCTTGCATAAGGTGGGTTCCACTCCAAAACTTTATTCCATTTTTTAAACCAGTATAGTTGGTTGGCAAAATTTTCCCAAAATTTCTCTGGGTCCTTACTTGCAGATTCATAGATACTTTCATCTTTTATATTTGCTTTATTTGTGAAATGTGGTTTTGGAGGGATTGTGCGTTCTTCTTCTAATAAAACAGTTAACTCTCCTGTATCCTTTTTCTTAGATTCTTTCCATTCGGGCACTTTTTCAATAAATGTCCGTTCCAACCTCCGCAGCGAACTGCTGCGGCCCCATTGAAGCATTTATTGTGCGGGATTGTGGGTTATAGCTTCTGCGGTCATCCGCAGCGAACTGCTGCGGCCCCATTGAAGCGATGGTTTCTTTTGAATCCTGCTAACCGCATGGCAAGTCATCCGCAGCGAACTGCTGCGGCCCCATTGAAGCAGCCGCGTGATCATAACACGGTAAATGACGCTATGGTGTCATCCGCAGCGAACTGCTGCGGCCCCATTGAAGCTCTTCGCTACCTTACCGGGGCCCTGCTCGATGCGACGTCATCCGCAGCGAACTGCTGCGGCCCCATTGAAGCCCAATTGATTCCTTCTTTCATTCTGTGTTCGATAATGTCATCCGCAGCGA